>NZ_JBIXLM010000008.1:0-128309 GCF_045798545.1 Paeniglutamicibacter sp. ORCA_105
CCCCCCCCCCCCCCCCCCCCCCCCCCCCCCCCCCCCCCCCCCCCCCCCCCCCCCCCCCCCCCCCCCCCCCCCCCCCCCCCCCCCCCCCCCCCCCCCCCGCTTCTCCTGTCCCCGTGCTTGTGCCCCGGGTATTGGGCAAGACGAACTATCCGACCGGGACCTGCCTCAGGTCTGTTCCCACGATCAGTTTTCCGGAGTATCCCTCCTGGGCGTGCTGCCAGGCTTCGACCGGATTGTTGCCGGGAACCAAGTGCGAGAGCACCAGGGTTTTGGCACCCGATTTTTCGGCAACGTCCCGCCCGACCTGCTCAATGGTGGTGTGCGATTCGAGCAGGTGCTTCTTCAGCGGCACCCTGGCCTCCTCTGGCAGGTTTGCCGCCACCCGCTCCACGTAGGCCGGGTCGATGACTTCGTGGACCAGCACGTCGCAATTCTTCGCGAGGTCAATGAGGTTCGCGCTGACGTTGGTGTCACCAGAGATCACGACAGAGCCGTCGGGGGTGTCGAACCGGTAGGCAAAGGCCGGAGCCGTGGGGTGGTGGTCCACCAGGGTGGCGGTGATCCTGACGTCCCCGTCGTGCCAGACCTCGATGGGCCTGTCCAGGCGTGGCGGGACGCCGTCCGGATCCACATCCCAGATGCCCTCCAGATCGATGTCCTGAATGTCGAAGGTGGCATCGGGGTTGCCGAAGCTGCTGTCGCGCATGCGGTCGTTGAAGTCCGCGGCAAAGGCCCGGCGCAGCAGCGCCGTGGTGCCGACGATGCCCGGCGTCGGGGACTCGGGGCCGAACACCTCCGGTGCCTTGCGGCCCGGAGGATTCACACGGGGCAGGGTCCCGCGGTCGCCCGGGCCGAAGACACGGATCGGATCATCCCACGTTCGGCCAACCACGTTCTGGGCACCGGTGGCATACACCGCGGGCCACTCGACGGTGTGGTCGCTGTGCAGGTGCGTGAAGAAGATCCCGCGGACGCGGGCGAACGAGCCCGCGCCGGGCGTCTCGGAGGCCAGTCCCGCCTCGAACATGCGGCTGTGGGAGGCATGGCCAAGATCCACTAGGTAAACGCGGTCCCCGTAGACGACCGCCGTGCTGATTCCGCAACCGGAATTCTCCACCATCGCGGGCCCTCCGGCGGTGCCGAGCAGCACTACCCGGGTGCGGGTCGCCACCGCCGCCGGGTTCGCGGCCGGGACAGCCGCCGAAGCCTCCGCGGAACCGGCGACGGGCGTCGTCGCCGGGCTGGCAGGTGCCAAGTTGCCGGCGGCGGGGACGCATCCGGCGAGCGTGAGCGCCCCCAGCGCTCCGATGCTTCCCGCTAGAAAAGTCCGGCGACCGCTGCCGGCACCGATCTCGGTATGTTTCGTGCCCATGGTATTCCTCCTTGAATAACTGCTGTGATTGGTTGACATGATGCGTTCAGGGGCGCGGCGACTCCTGATGCGAAGGTGGGTTGCCCGGTCGCCTGGGTGGCGTTTCCCTAAGTGGCGTTCGCCGCGGAAGCATAGGGGACCGTGTCCGGGCCGTCCTCGCGCTCCTGCCCCTCGCGCGCCTTGACGGCAAGCGGGACGAAGGCGAAGGCCAGCGCCGCAAAGAGGCCCGGGATGGCGAAGAACAGGAAGTTCATTGCCACCGGCAGGTTCAGCGTCAGCAACACCCCGCCGAAGGTCGGTCCGACAATTGCCCCCAGCCGCCCGACGCCCGAGGCCAAGCCGATGGCCGTGGAGCGCATGAACGAAGGATAGTACTGGGATACAAAGGAGTAGGAGATGTTCTGCGCGCCCATGGTGCACGCGCCGGTGATGAACACCAGCACCAACAGGACGACCATGTTGCTGCCATAGCCCAGCAGCGTCAGCGAGATTGCCGAGACCACGAACATGGGTACGAGGACTTTCTTGACGCCCCACGTGTCGGAGAGCTTGCCCAGCAACAGGGTGCCGGCGATGGCGCCCGCATTCAGCACGATCATGAAGACCAACGAGGAATTCAGCGCGTACCCGGCGGTGACCATCAGCTTGGGCAGCCAGATGGAGACGCCGTTGATCATCAGCAGGCACATGAAGAAGGCAACCCAGATCATGATCGTTCCCAGTGCGCGGCGGTTGGTGAACAAGGCGGCCACGGGGCTGCCGTTTTCCTTCTCCTGCAGACCAATGAATTGGGTGTTTTCCGGTATGGCAGCCAGGGGGCTTACCTTGGCCAGGGCCGTGCGCAGTTCGCCGATCCGGCCCTGGCCCAGCAGCACAAACGGGGAATCAAGGAAGTACTTGTTCATGAGCGGCAACAGCAGCAGGGGAAGGGCTGCGACAAAGTAGACCGCGTGCCACCCCAGGGTCGGCAGCAGGAGCATCGAGACGAAGGCCGCAAGGATGCCACCCACGGAGAAGAAGCACATGAGCACCGCAATGAAGGTGTTGGCCCAGCCCTTGGGGGCGTAGTCGGTGAGCATAGCGATCAGACAGGGCAGGATGCCGCCGATGCCCAACCCGCCGAGGAAGCGCAGGACCGAGAATTCCAGCGGTCCGGGTGCGAAGCCACAAAGTGCCGACGCGAGCGAGAAGAGGATGATGCTGGCCATCAGCACGCGCTTGCGCCCGAGCTTGTCGGCGAGGATCCCGAAGAGGATCGCCCCGACCATCATCCCGAAAATGCCGTAGCTGCCGATGGCCCCGGCTTGGATGGGATCCATCTGCCATTCCTTCATCAGCACCGGCAACACGGAACCGTAGACGACCAGGTCGTACATGTCGAAGGTGATGATGAAGCAGGACCAGAACAACATGCCGGCGTGGAAGCGGTTGAACCGCGCCTGCGCGATGAAGTCCCTGATGTTGGTGGTTGTCATGGCTCTTGTTCCCGATGGATGGTTGGTGGCGCCGACCTGGTGCACTGCGAATGTGGACGATGTCCCGGGACGGCTAGCCCTTGTTGAGGAAGTCGCCGGTCTCGGCGAAGACCCGGTGGAATTCCGGGATCCAGGAGAAGTTCTGCACGAAGCCGTGGTTTGCCCCCGCGTAGCGGCACAGCGTCGTTTCCACGCCGGCCTCGGACAGGCGCCCGGCGTACAGCTCGCCCTCGTCGCGCAGTGGATCGAACTCCGCGGTGATGACCAGGGCCGGCGCCAGACCGGTGAGGTCCTCGCGCTTGATGGGGGAGACCAACGGGTCGGCCGGATCGGCGCCGTTCTCGAGGTAGAAGGAGTTGAAGGGAGCCAGGCCCGCTGTCTCCAGCCCGTAGCCGGTGGCGTTTTCCCTCATGGAGGAGTATCGCTCGACATCGAAGTCCAGGTCCAGCGACGGGTAGAACAGAATCTGGTGCGTCAGCGCATCGAATCCGTCATCGAGTGCCTTGGCTGCGACGGCGGCCACGAAGGTGCCGCCGGAGCTGTCGCCCGCAATGGCAAGGTTCTTGCCGTTCCAGCCGAGCGACTGCCCGTTATCCGCCACCCAGCGCAGCACCGCGTAGCAGTCCTCGAGTCCGGCGGGGAATGCGTTCTCGGGTGCCAGACGGTAGTCGACGGAAATGACCAGGTGGCCGGTTTCCTTGGCGAGGTTCCGGGCGACGTGGTCGTGGGTGTCCAAGGACCCCAGGAAGAAGGCGCCGCCGTGGAAGTAGACAAGCGCGCCGTGGGCCTCGGCCTCGGTCGGCGTATAGATGCGCACCGGCACCTCGCCGGCGGGCGTGTGCGCGGCGCGGTCCTCGACCCGGTGCAGCGACAGGCGGTCCTCCGGCGCGGGAACCTGCCCGGCCTCGAAGGCGCGCATGGCCGCCGGGTCCAGCGGCGAGCCGTCGGGTTCGGGGATGGTTGCCAGGATCTTGGCGATCTCGGGGTGAATGGCCATGGTGGATGCTTCCTTACTGGTTGGCCGGGAAGGCGGACTCGACGGCGTCGGCGTGCCAGCCCTGGCGCGAGACGCGCTGCAGCTCATCGGTCAGCGGCTTGCGGATTTCCTGGTAGATGGCCAGCGCGTCCTTCACGCTCTTGCCCTGCAGCAGTGCCTCCGCTAGGGAATCGGCGTCCATGATTGCGGAGTTCGCGCCCTGGCCCTGATGGTGGAGCATGGCGTGGGCGGCGTCGCCGAGCAGGGCGACGGAGTCGGTGTGCCAGGAATCTATCGGATCGATGTCAAACACCGAACGGCTCGTCACCTGGCTGATGTCGAGTTCGCCGGCGACCGCCACGATGCGCTCGTCGAAGCCTTCCAGCAGGCGGACCAAGTAGTCGTTGGTGATCTGCGGTGCCCACGAGCCGTCCTTGGACGGGGCCGTGATGTCGTAGGAAAGCTGGCCGCGGTGGGGCAGCGGCAGATTGTAGGCGATCGTGCCGTTCTCGCCCATGTAGAACCTCGGATTGTTGTCCGTGACCAAGCCGTGGGCGTCGTCGATCGCGATGACGGCGCGGTAGGCGTGCTCGCCTGAGAACACCGGCTCCTGCTGTGAGAACAACTGGTGGCGGACCGTCGAGCGGATGCCATCGGCCCCGATGACCAGGTCGGCCTCGACGACCGTGCCGTTGGCAAAGGTAAGCATCGCGGTTTCGCCGTGGTCCACGATGGTGTCGAGCTTGTGGCCCAGGTGCACCATGCCCTCGGGGAGCACGCTGAGCAGGACGTCGATGAAGTCGCCGCGGTGGATCATGCGGTTGTGGTTGACCTGTTCAAAGGCGTGCATGAACGGCCATTCCTCGGTGGCGAGGATATGTTTTCCGTCGGCGCTGATGATTTCCAGGTGGTCGCTGGGCGAGCTCACGGCGGCGATGGCATCGAAGATGCCCCACTTGCGGAAGAGTTCGACGGACGGCGGGCGCAGTCCGATCCCGGCGCCGACCTGGGCGAGGGCGGAAGCCTGCTCATAGACGTGGACGTTCTCGGCACCGATGTGCTGCAGGGCCTTGGCGAGGGCCGCCCCGCCGTAGCCGCCGCCGACGATGGCGATCCGGAGGTTCTTGATGTCGGAAATCTGCATGGTGGATTCTCTTTCGTGGGCCGGGAATGGAGCCCGGCAAGTTTGTGGGTGGGGAGATGGCTCGAGGCAGCGGATCAGGCGCTGAGCGACAGGAACCCGGCCGGGTTCTCGACGAAGATCTTGTTGATCTCGGCATCGCCGAGGCCTTCGTTGCGCAGGTCGGGGATGAGGTCCTCGAACATGTAGTTCACGGTGTGGCCCTTGACGCCGGGCCAGCCCAGCGGCGAGCAGTTGGCGTCGACACCGGCGAGCACCTTGTCGATGTTCCCGGCCTTGAGAAAGCGCATGAAGTGGTCCAGGCGGTCCTGGCGCGGGCGCGCCCAAAACGGTGGATCCTCCAGCTCTGTCTCGTATCCAAAGGTGTCGAAGCCGACTCGGCCGCCCTGTTCGGCGATCCAAAGGTCGGGGGTGTTGTCGGCGTTGAACCCGTCGTCCGCGTGGCCGAAGAGCACCCGGTCCAGGGACAGGCCCTCCTCGGTGAAGATGTCCATGGCAGGCTGCACATCGATGGCCAAATGGGTAAGGATCGGCGCGCCGGTGAGGGCCGAGGCGCGCGCTGCGGCGCGGTAGATGCGCTTGTCCAGTTCTGTCATCTTGCCACCCCGGGAGACGCCGACCTTGATGACGCCGGCTTTGGAGCCGGTGGTTCCGATGCCGATGGTGATTTCGTGGACGAAGACCTCGGCGAGGTACTCGACGGTGGCGCGGGCGAAGTGAGGCAGGGCGGTGTCGCCGCCGACGAACCCGGTGCAGGCGACGATGTGCACCCCGGTCTTAGCGGAGAGCGACTTGTAGTAGTCGATGTCCCGGCCGTTGCAGATGCCGGTGGCATCCACGAAGGTGCCGCCCCCGTACTCATGGAATGCACGCAGCTTGGGAACGGTTTCCTCGTACCTGGCTTCCGGGGTTTTCCACCATTTGGAGTCAAGCTCGGACCCGGGCATGCCGTATCCGATGTGTTCGTGGATGGCCACGAGTCCTAATTCTTCGGCCGGGAGGGTTCCCAATACCGTGTTTACCTTTGACATAAGAGTCACCTTTGGACAATAGAAAGCTTGGCGGGGGTATTGCGCATTGCTGATGTGCCTAGCGCACCGTGAGCAGCTCGCGCGGGTTGTCGATGAGGATGCGGCCGGCGTCCGCCTCGGTGAGTCCCTGCGATTTCAACTGCGGAATGAACGTGGTCAGCACATGGGCGAAGGAAACGCGGGAGTCCTGGTGGCCCTTGGCCACTCCGATGGCGTTGGACGACAGGACGATCCTTCCGGCGAAGCCCGCCGTGACCAGCTCCATAACCAGCGCGGCACGTTCGGCATCGTTGAGATGGTCCTCGTCGTCGGTGCCGACGTGGTCGATGCCGACAAAGGCGCCGCGCCGTGCGACCTCAAGGGCAACACCGGCGGCATCCTTGCGGTCCAGCCCGCCGACGAGCACCCGTCCGGCCGGGATTTTCTCGTCAAGCACGATGTCCAGGTCGGCCAGCGCGTCGGCGCCGTACCGGATGGACACCGGGACCCCGGTGGCGGCTGCGGTGCGGGCAGCACCGCGGAAGAGGGACTCCTCGGTGGGGGTCATGCCGTCGCGGGCGGCGGTGGTGGTCACCAAGCCGGCGGCGGCGCGGCGTTCGAGGCGCGGGACGACCATGCCGTCGGTGACTTCCCGGGAGAAGAGGTCGGCAAACTTCTCGGCCGGCCACGGGGTGGGCGGGTTCGTCTGCGGGGTGAGGAAGTAGCCGCCCAGGTTTTCCTCTGGGCCCATGCCGGTGGATGCGATGATGTGGACGCCGGTGGTGCGAGAGAGCGTCTCGTAGAGCGGCAGATCCCGGCCGTGGAACATGCCGGTGGAATCGACGATGGTCCTACCGCCCGCCTGGCGGAAATCGTTGAGCTTGTCGCTCAGGACCGCAAAAATTTCCGCGCGGTCCATGGTGATGTCCGGGGCGAACTGGGCGCCGGGAACAACCGATAGCAGGGCCTCGTGGACGGCGACGATCCCCAGGTCATGGGCTGAAACCGGGCCGAGGACCGTGTTAACGGAAGCGGGAGATGTTGTTGTATCCGTCATTCGGCACAACCTTTCGTCAGCGTCACGCCTGCAGTGGCGTCACGCGCTGGGAAGGATCATGCACCGCGACCTCTGGAAGGTATCCTCGCCGAACTCGGTGCAGGCAAGGCAATCGTGACGTCCGCCAGAGCGTGACGCCGTAGCCTTCCGGCTGTAGCGTGCCTCACGGGCGTGTGATTCCGATTACCTGTCAACTAGCTTTACATCGTGTCTTGCGAAAGTCAAGGGAGATTGGGATTGCGTCGGGTACGCCAAAGGTCGGGGCGTCGGGGGAGCGGTGATGCCAAAAGTGCGGTGAACGTGGTTTAGCGGCCGGTGGTGAACTTGTACTTGAACTTTTCGGCCTGGTGCACCGCGGAGCGCCAGCCGGCAGGTCGGTCGCCGGTGGTGTAGAAAATTGTTTCAATAACGAGCAGTGGACTGCCTTCTTTTACGCCGAAGACAGCGGCTTGCCTTGCCGTCGCGGCCGTGGCCCAGGCCTCGTGTTCGGCCCGGACAGGGGCAATGCCGAACTTCCTTTCCAGCAGTTCAAAGGCCGAACCCCCGGCCTCCAGTTCGGTGGCCGCGGGCTTGAAGTCTTCCGGTGCCCGGATGTAGACGTCGGCTTCGACGAGGGGCTCGCCCTCAATGGAGATCAGGCGCGTGAAGTGCAAAAGTCGTTCATCCGCGTCGAGCTCCAGTCGGTCGCGAACCCCTGCGGGGGGTTGGGTGCGTTCGACGTTGGAGACCTTGCCCGCCGGATGCAGCCCGGTCTCGGAAAGGTATTGGTACAGCGCGCCGGAACGTACGTTTGCGGGTCGCTGGACCCGGGCTCCGGTGACCGGAAATGTCCCCTTGCCCTGCTTTCGATAGACGTAGCCTTCCGCTGCCAGGTCGGCAAGTGCCTGTCGAATGGGTGCCCGGCTGACCTCGAAGCGGTCCAGCAGCAGAGCTTCGGTCATCGGCTTGTTGGGGTCGGCGGTGCCCTCGGCGATTTCCCTGCGCAGGATTTCCCTGATCTGACGGTAAAGGGGGACCCCGGACGCGGAATCGAGCTCGTCATGTGCCATGGTTTTTCCGTCCTAACGCGTCGTGGGTCGCCGGCGTGTCAACTGCGGGTAGTCAACCACGGGACGGTGAAAGCTTAGGCGATGGCTGTCCGTGGCGTGTAATGCGGGGCGCCTCGGTGCTGACGAGCGTGGCTGGACGATTCCGCCGAGTGTGGCCTGTCGGTCCGAGCGGGGCGAGGTGGGCCCGGCCATGCAGATCGCCGACCGGGTGCACTCTTGGAGGATCCGCATCAACTGACCGATAGCTTTCAGCGAGGCCACCGCCCGTTCGGCGGCGTTGCATCTTCTTCCACCGGGTCGCGCTCCGGCCAGGCGGCGGTGAAACTCGAGGCGTTCACCAGCGACTGACCATGCATCCGGAGACCGCCGACCACCTGCTCCGGGCAGGTGGCGGGAGGCCAAGAAAAACACTTTCAGCGGCTTTACTTGAAGCATCAACCATTTTAGGTGTATGCTGATGTCATGACTACTGCAGCCGACCGCCCACCGGTACTCTTCCTCTCCCACGGTGCCCCGCCCCTCGCCGACGACGCCACCTGGACCGCCGAGCTGGCCGGCTGGTCGGCGACCATGGAAAAGCCCAAGGACATCCTGATGATTTCCGCGCACTGGGAGAATGCACCGGTGTCGCTGAGTGCCACGCACCAGAAGCAGGAATTGGTCTACGACTTCTGGGGCTTCCCGCAGCACTACTACGACGTGCGCTACGACGCCCCGATGGCGCCGGAGCTGGCCGACGAGGTCGCCCGACTGACCGGCACCCACGGCCACCATGTGGAGCGCGACGAGACCCGCGGCCTGGACCACGGCGCCTACGTGCCGCTGAAGGAAATGTTCCCCGACGCGGATGTCCCGGTGGTGCAGATGTCAATGCCCACCCTGGATCCCCAGGGCCTCTTCGCCCTCGGCCAGTCGCTGGCTCCGCTGCGCGACCGCGGCACCATGATCATCGGCTCCGGCTTCACCACGCACAACCTGCGCTGGTTCAACCCGGCAGGCGGACCCGACGTCACCCCGCCGGCCGCATCGAGCGAATTCGACCACTGGGCCGAAGAGGCCATGGGCCGCGGCGACGTGGACTCCATCCTCGACTTCCTGCACAAGGCACCTGCCGCCCGCGAGGCGCACCCGCGCTCCGAGCACTGGGCACCGCTCTATGTCGCCCTTGGCGCCGCTTATGCCTCGGGAGGCATCGAGGCCAAGACTGCCATCGATGGCTTCTGGTTCGGGCTCTCCAAGCGCTCCTGGTCGCTCACCTAAACCCGAAGTAGGTCAGGGATTCGATCAGAGGTCGCGGCGCATGATCAGCCGCGGCATCCTGCTGGCCACCGCGTCGGTGGTGCCGATGGCGCGGAACCCTGCCTGCTCGAACATCGCCCGGGTTCCGACGAACGCCATGGTCGTGTCCATCCTGCCCGGGGGATCCACGGGGTGTGCCTCGATGGCCGGCGCGCCGCGGGAGGCCGCGTATTCCACGGCCCCCTCAAGCAGGTGGGCCATGACGCCCTGCCGTCGGTGCCCGCTGCGCACCACCACGCAGATGATGCTCCACACCGGGACCTCGTCCACGGGCCGGATGAGCTTTGAAGCCGCCAGCCGCGGGATCTCGGCGCGAGGGCCAATGCTGCACCACCCGACGGGCTCGCCGTCGCGGTACGTGATCACGCCTGGCGGATTCTCCCGCTCGCAGAGCCTGCGCATGGCGGTCTCGCGGTTGCCGCCGCCGAGCTCCTCGATGTCCTTCACGCCCAAGCGGTGCGAGAGGCACCAGCAGTGCGTGTCCCGCCGGGTCGGGTTGATGACGTCGGCGAAATCCTCGAAGTTCTCGGGCGTGACCGGATGGGTCTGCCACCGGTGGATCGATGCGGTCTCGGGCATATGCCCATTCTGCCGTTCCATTCCGGCCCCGGCTACCACCCGGCGACCGTGGACACTGAATTTCATACCTTATTAACTGCCTCCGGCCGCGACATTCAGGATCACCTGGAGATCGCGGCCGGAGCTGTTTGGGCAGCGCTTGGCCTCGGGGCGTCTGGTCTGCCTTGGCGTGCGCCGCTGCGGGTGGAAGGCATTCGGCGTTGGCGAACACATCGAGGCGCGGCAGGTACTCCTCGACGAGCAGGGGCCGATGTCCAGCATCTCGGGACCTTCGAGCTTATCGATGAGCCCGATGGACACGGGGAGGCAAATTCGTTGGACTGTTGTCAGTTTCCGGCCTAACGTGGGCATAGGAGGGGGCAGGCCGCACGAGGGACCAGGTTTGAGGGGCAACCAGCGAACCGTCATCGCCGGCGGGATGTTCCCCTCACCTGGCAACCAACGAACCGCAAGTTCCCCGTCCCAAGGAACCCGCCTGCGAAGCCCATACACCGCACACCAGTCCACCAGATAAGGAACCACAAAGTGTCATTGCTTGAAGAATCACTCTGGAGCTCGAAGATCAACGTCAACGGCTGGGTGGTCGGCGGCGCCGGCACCCAAGACGTCGTGGAGCCCGCCACCGGAAACATACTGGGCACCCTCGGATTGGCCTCCGCCGACGACGTCTTGCGTGCTGCCACGGCCGCCGCCAAGGCACAGGTTGCCTGGGCCGCGAAGAAACCGGAGGAACGGGCCGCGGTGCTGCGTAGGGCCGGCCTGCTCTGGGAGGAGCACGCGGACGAGGTCAATGAGTGGCTGGTGCGCGAATCCGGGGGCATTCCCGCCAAGGCTGCGCTCGAGACGCACACCGCGGCCAACGAGTGCTACGAGGCCTCGGCATTGCCTTCGCTTCCGGCCGGCGAGGTGCTCACCACCAACGAGGAGCGCTGGTCCTTCGCCCGGCGCCGCCCGGTCGGGGTCGTCAGCGTGATTGCCCCGTTCAACTTCCCGCTGATCCTGGGCATTCGTGCCGTTGCACCGGCCCTGGCCCTGGGTAACGCGGTGCTGCTCAAGCCCGACCCGCGCACCTCGGTCTGCGCCGGGGTGGCCATCATGCGGATCTTTGAGGAAGCCGGGTTGCCCGAGGGACTGCTGCACCTGCTTCCCGGCGGCGCGGACGTCGGGGCCGCCGTGGTCGAGGCGCCGGAGGTGCGCGTCATCGCGTTCACCGGGTCGACCGCCGCCGGCCGCAAGATCGGTGAGAGCGCCGCGCGGTTGCTCAAGCGCGCCCACCTCGAGCTGGGCGGCAACAGCGCCATGATCGTGCTTCCCGGTGCCGACCTGGCCAAGGCGGCATCCGCTGCCGCCTTTGGCTCCTTCATGCACCAGGGCCAGATCTGCATGGCCACCGGCCGACACATCGTGCACCAGGACATCTACGAGGACTATGTGGCGGCGCTGGCGGAAAAGGCACGAAACCTGCCGGTCGGCGACCCGAAGTCGGGCACCGTGGCGATCGGGCCGATCATCGACGGCCGGCAGCTGGAACGGATCGATTCCATGGTGCAGTCCGCGGTTGCCGGCGGCGCCCGGCTGGCCGCCGGCGGGAAGCGCGGCGAGGGCTGGTTTTACCCGCCCACCGTCCTGGCGGACCTGGACCCGGACCACGATGCCTGGAAGGAGGAGATCTTCGGGCCAGTAGCTCCGGTGCGCAGTTTCTCCACCATCGACGAAGCGGTGCAGATGGCCAACGCGTCGAGTTACGGGCTCTCGGTGTCCATCCTCGGGGACGTGGGGATGGCCATGAAGATCGCCGACCGGGTCGATTCCGGCAAGGTCCACATCAATGAGCAGACCGTCTCCGACGAGCCCAACTCTCCGTTCGGCGGGGTCAAGGATTCGGGCAACGGCGGACGCATCGGCGGGTCTGCGGCCAACATGGAGGCCTTCACCGAGACCCAGTGGCTGACCATGCGCCCCGAGATCGCGCCCTACCCGTTCTAAACCGGACCAACTGACGATCCGTCCCGCAGCGAGGGGTCGGTTCCAGCCCAACTCAAAAAGAGGGTGAAGGTCGACACGGGCAATCCGTGTCGACCTTCACCCTCTTAGCTGGTGGTTCGGGTCCAGCAAGCCCGAATGCCTAGACGCCGATCTTGTCGGTGTCGAATTTCATGGCCTGGCTCCGTGCCGCCCTGCTGTGGCGGACGTGCTGGATACCGGTGATCACCAGGGTAATGACCAGCAGTCCGTACAGCACCATGGTGACCGGGCTGTCGATGAGGATCGACAGGTCGCCTTCCGAGACAGTTAGCGCGCGGCGCAGTTCCGTTTCTGCCAGGGGGCCAAGGATCACCGCGATCAGCACCGGGGCGAGCGGGAACTTGTAGCGGCGCATCATGAAGCCCAACAGGCCAATGACCAGCAGGATCCACAGGTCGACGATCGAGGAACTGATCGCGTAGACGCCAAGTACCGAGAGCACCGTGATGCCCGCATAGAGGTAGTGCCGCGGGATCAGCAGAAGCTTGGCCCAGAGCACGGCGAACTGCATGTTCAGGATCAGCAGGACGACCAGGCCAATGAACAGCGACGCGAGCAGCGTCCAGACCATCGGACCGCTGCGTTCGAACAGCAACGGACCCGGCTGCATTCCATACTGCTGGAAGGCGGCCAACATGATGGCAGCTGTTGCCGAGGTGGGAAGGCCGAGGGCGAGCAGGGCGCCCATGGCGGTGCCGGCCGTGGCGTTCGCCGCGGCTTCCGGGGCCGCGACGCCACGGATCGACCCGGTGGTGCCAAAATCGGTGTCTCCATTGCGGGCAGCGAGCCGCTTTTCCGTGCCGTAGGCCAGGAACGTGGGTACCTCGGAACCGCCGGCGGGAATGACGCCGAAGGGAACACCGAATGCCGTGCCGCGCAACCAGGCAGGCATGGCCCTGCGGATGTCTTTCAGCTCCAGTCGCGGCCGGCCCTTGGATTCAACCCGGACGGCCGTCTCGTCACGGTGGATACGTGAGGCGATATGCAGGACTTCACCCAGTGCCAGCAGCCCAACGGTGATCACGACGATGGACATGCCGTCGAAGAGCTGCGGCAAGCCCAGGGTGTAGCGGGCAGTTCCGGACGGGCCGTCCACGCCGACCAGGGCAAGGACGAGACCCAGCCCCAAGGACATCAGGCCCTTGACCACTGAATCGGAGACCACGGAGGAAATCGCAAGGAAGGCGAAGACCGCCAGGGCGAAGTATTCGGCGGGGCCGAATGCCGTTGCCATCTTCACCAGCACCGGGGCGAAGAATACGACCACCGTCGTCGCAATGAGACCACCGATGAAAGCTCCCATGGCCGCAGTGGCCAGTGCCTTCGCGGCCCTGCCATCAAGTGCCATGCGGTGGCCCTCGAAGGTGGAGGCGATGGCAGATGAATTGCCTGGCGTGTTGAGCAGGATCCCGGAGGTTGAATCCCCGAAGAGACCACCGAAGTAGACCCCGGCGAACATGATGAATGCCGCGGTCGGATCAAGCGAAAAGGTAATGGGAAGCAACAACGCGACGGCCATAGCCGAACCGAGTCCGGGCAGCACGCCCACGGCGGTTCCGAGGACCGCGCCGATCAGCACCCACAAAAGATTCATGGGAGTCAGGGCCTGCGAGAAGCCCTCCATCAACAGGGATAAGGATTCCATGTCAGATCAGTCCTTCCAGGAAGCCCGACGGCAGGTTGAGGCCGAGGCCGGCATTGAAGGCCAGCTGGATGACCGCGGAAAAAAGGATGGAGACGCTGAGGTCGAACAATGGACGTCGGCTTCCCAAAGCGCGGCACACGACCCAGAACAGGCCAGCAGCACTCAGTATCCAGCCCAGGACGGGCAGCGCCACGATGAACGCAGCCACTGCTCCGATGACCATTCCGAGCGTCTTCCAATCCGAGTAGGCCTTGCGTTTGCCTGTGGCCGAAGGCTGCGTGCTTGGGCCATAGATGGATGTGCGCTCGGTGTCGGCCAGATCGCCGAGCATGTCCGTGGAAAAGTCGGGGTTCTGCCCTTCGCTGTCCTCGTGAGGGAAACGCCGAGTGCGCAGGATCTGCACCGTGTGGATGGCGGCCACCGAGAACAGCAGCACGCAGACGATGGTGGGGAAGAACTGCGGGCCCGGAACGCTGGTGCCCATCACCTGCATGGTCGCGGTCCCGTAGGAGAGGAAGCCGGCGAGGATGAATACCAGTGCCGGGACGATCAGCTCGCTGCGTCCCGACCAGAAGCCGGTGATGCGTATCGGGTAGTCATCTGCTGCCCGCACGGTTGCGGTGGATTCGTCGATCGATCTCACAGTCCCAGTCCTTCCACGATGTCCTTGGTCACTGCGACCTCCGAGTCGATGAACTCCTCGAATTCGTCGCCCGTCATGAAGCTGTCCGTCCAGCTGTTGCGTTCCAACGCTCCCTGCCAGTGTTCGGTCTGGCGATATTCGGAAACGATGTCCACGAATTCCTGCTTTTGCTCCTCGGTGATGCCGGGGGCAGCGGCGACGCCGCGCCAGTTGGCCATCGAGGCGTCGACGCCCTGTTCCTTGAAGGTGGGGATATCGACTCCGGGGAGACGCTCTTCCGAGGAAATTGCCAAGGCGCGCAGGCTGCCGGATTCGATTTGGTCGGCTACCTCGTTGTAGCCCGACATTCCGCCGACGGTCGTTCCGGAGAGCATCGAGGTCAGCGCCTCGCCGCCGCCGGAGTAGGCGATGTAGTTGGTCTCGATCGGATCGATGCCGACCTTCTGTGCCACCAAGCCGGTCAGCAGGTGGTCGATGGAACCCAGTGAGCCGCCGGAAATCGACGTTCCACCCGGATTTTCCTTCCAGCGCTTGACGAAGTCATCCAGTGTCTTGAACTCCGATTTGGCCGGCACCACCAACACGGCGAAGTCATCTGCAAGCCGGGCAATGGGCACGATGTCGTCGAAGGTGGCCTCGGAGTCGGAGAGTTCGATGGCGCCGACCATGACGCCGCCGGTGACCATCAACATGTCGCGGCGACCGTGCATCTGGACGAACTGGCTCAAGCCGATGGTTCCGCCGGCACCTGGCACATTGACGACCTGTGCGTTGTTCACCACGCCACCGGACTTCAGGGCCTGCTGCGACTCGCGGGCGAACCCGTCCCAGCCACCGCCGGGAGCCGCCGGGGCCATGAGGACGAGTTTCGAACGCGCGGTCGCTTCGCCTCCGCTTGCGGCCGCATTGACCAGTGCCAGACCCGCCACGACAGCGACGACGGTGCCGTACAGCGTCTTCTTGATTATGCTCTTGCTCATTTTCATCCGTAATCTCATGGGTGGTGGACCGGGTGTCATTGGCGGGTCCCTCGACCACAAAGGTGCCAGAGAAGTGATCTGAAGCACAGCGAAAATGTGCTTTAGTTCATAAGAACAGTAAAGAAAACAAAGTCAACGAAAAGTGAAAGAGGCCCGAAGCACAGTGCGATCCCTGTCTAGACACCGCCGCCGGGCACAGCTCTTGGCCATGCAGCTGGGAATCGTGTTGGGGTTGATGAGCGCAGTGTCCGTGGTGATCCTGGTCTTCGAGGACCACCGGACCCAAGAAGTCGCCTTTGAGCGTGTTCACACCGTGGCTCTCCAGATGGCCGCCAACGGGTCAGTGCGGGAAAGCCTGGATGGACCCAGGGCCACCGAGGTGATCGCGCCAATTGCCGAGCTCGCGACATCGGTTTCCGGTGTCCAATATGTGACGGTGGCGGATCTGGCGGGCATCCGGGTGGCGCACCCGGAACCGGAACTCATCGGGGAGCCGGTGTCCTCCGACCATGACGCGGTCCGGGAGGGGCAGTCCTTCAGGGGCACGGAGATGGGGCCGCAGGGCGTGACGCTTCGGGCGAAGGAGCCGGTGCGTTTCAACGGGAAAATTGTCGGAACCGTGTCGGTGGGCATCTTGCAGAGCGAGATTCGCGGGGAATTGCTGGAAATCGTGGCGGAGGTGGCTCCCTGGATCCTGGGCGCGGCGGCCGCGGGAACCGTTGCCTCGGCAGTGGTCGCGCGGGTGGTCCGCAGGCGGATCTACGGCGTTGAGCCCGAAGCCGTGGCGGGCCTGCTGCAGTCCCAGCAGGCGTTGCTGTTCAGCGTGCATGACGGCGTCGTCGGCGTGGATTCCGTGGGGCGGCTGACCTTGGTCAACGACGAGGCGCGGCGCCTGCTCGGGTTGACGGGGGAGGTCGTGGGGAAGCTGGCCTCCGAGGTACTCGATCCCACGGTCAGCGCCCAGCTCGGCAGCGAAGACCCGTGGGCCGAGGAAACGCAATACGTCCTGTCGGGGGAGCGCATCCTGGTGGCAACCCGGCGCGAGGCGCTGGCCAACGGCAAGTCGCTGGGCCGGACGCTGACGCTGCAGGACCGCACCGAGCTGGAGGAAACGCTGCGCGAATTGCAGGGGCAAAGAAGCCTCGCCGACGCCTTGAGCTCGCAGGCCCACGAGTTCGCGAACAGGCTGCATGTGCTCTCGGGCTACCTGTCCTTTGGCGAGCCGGGGGAGGCCGCCGAGTACCTGCAGCGGATCAGCGGCGCCGCCCTCGGGGCAGACGCCGGGATCCTGAAGGATCCGGCGCTCTCCGGGCTCGTCGGCGCCAATGCGGCCGGGGCGCGCGAAGCCGGGGTGAGGCTGCTGGTGGATCCGGAATCCCACGTCGAACCGGGCTGGCGTGCGGACGAGGACGTCCTGACGGTGGTCGGGAACCTGCTGGGCAACGCGATCGAGGCCGCCGGCGACGGAGGAACGGTGCGGCTGCTGGTGAAGGCCGGGCCCGGGCACCTGGGCATATGGGTGGAGGACAGCGGACCGGGCATTGCCCCGGGCGAGGTGGATAAGATCTTTCGCCGCGGGGTGAGCAGCAAGGCCGACACCGGGCGCGGCATCGGCCTGGCCCTGGTGGACCGGGTGATCCGGCGCCGTGCCGGTTCGGTGTCGGTGGACACCGGGGAACTGGGAGGGGCCTTGTTCGCGGTCGAGTGGAATGGGGTGGCGCCGGGGACGGCGCCGGGAAGCCAAACGGAGGAACCGGCATGATCAGGACCTTGGTTGTCGACGACGATCCGGATATCGCACGCCTTCATTCCCGCTACGTGGCAGCGCTCGAAGGGTTCGAGGTGGCCGGCGTGCTGGAGCGCGGCGGGCCTGTCCTGGCGTTTCTCGAGGAGGAGCACATCGACCTGGTATTGCTGGATGTGAACCTGCCGGACATGGACGGCCTCCAGGTCCTGGAGGATCTGCGCGGCAGCGGGCACGACACCGGCGTCATCATGATCACCGCTGCCAGCGAGCGCGACACCGTGCGCTTCGCCGTTGGCCGCGGCATCGACGACTACCTGGTCAAGCCCTTCACCGTGACCGATTTCAACCGCCGGCTCGAGGCTTTCAGGGCTTCGCGGTCCGTGGAGGCGGCGCAGGCCGAACCGTCCCTGGCCCAGGAGGACATCGACTCGATGCTGCGGGCCGGGGTGCCGGAGCGGCGCGGCGACGGACAGGCCGTGCCGGCTGCTGCGGCACTCGACGCGCCGCTGCCCAAGGGATTTTCCCGGCCAACCGTCGAGCTGGTGGGCCAGGCGCTGCGCGCTGCGGCTGGCGCGGGCGGGACCGGCGACATGTCCGCCGCCGAGATCTCCGAGACCTGCGGAATCTCCCGGGTGAGTGCGCGGCGGTACCTGGAGATGATGGCCGGGCGCGGGCTGGCGGAATTGCGGCCCAAGTACGGCGCGCCGGGACGCCCGGAACACCGCTACCGCTGGACCGGCCGGTAGCCGCGCCAAGCCCCGCTTCACCGACCAAGGAACGACACCCTCTGGCGCTCTTTGTATATTTGTGTATACACTCGTATCCAGAAGGTTCCGGACGGGGGCCGAAGACAGGGAGGCTCGATCATGGGCAGCATGGAAAACGAAGCAGGCAACGAACTCGCGGCAGACGTCATCGTCGTGGGCGGCGGCAACGCGGCCTTCACCGCGGCGCACGCCGCGAGGGAGCGCGGGCGCAAGGTGCTGCTGCTCGAGAAGGCACCGCGCGAGCTCTTTGGCGGCAACAGCTACTACACCGCCGGTGCCACCCGCATCGCCCACAACGGCATCGAGGACCTGAGTGACTTCATCGAAGCCGACGAACGCCACGCCGTCAGCGAGGTCCCGCCGTACTCCGCCGCCGATTATGCGGCCGACCTCAAGAAGGTCACCGAGGGACGCAACGACCCGGAGCTGACCGAGGTTTTGGTCAACGAGGCCGCACCGGGCTTGCGCTGGCTCCAGAGCCTGGGCCTGAAGTACCGCCTGATGTACGAGCGCCAGGCCTACGAACGCGAGGACGGCAGCTTCCTCTTCTGGGGCGGCCTGCACGTCGGAAACGTCGGCGGCGGCGAGGGTCTGATGGCCGACCACGTCGCCGTTGCCGAGAAGCTCGGCACCGAGGTCCGCTACGGACAAGATGTCTTTGACATCATTCTCGAGAATGGCGTGGCCAAGGGCGTCAAGGTCCGTGGCGAGGACGGAAGCGTGCAGGAATTGCGCGCCGAATCCGTCATCCTGGCGGCCGGAGGCTTCGAATCGAACCCGGAAATGCGCCGCGAGCACCTCGGCGAGGGCTGGCAGAACGCCAAGATCCGTGGCACTGCCTTCAACCATGGCGAGATGATCAACGCCGGTCTGGCCGCCGGCGCGGTCAAGGGCGGGGACTGGGGAACCTGCCACTCCGTGCAGTGGGATGCCTTCACCGCAAAAAACGAGTCAAACCGCGAGCTGACCAACCGACTGACTCGCCAGAGCTACCCGCTGGGCATCATCGTGAACAACCGTGGCGAGCGTTTCCTGGACGAGGGCGCGGATTTCCGCAACCTCACCTACGCCAAGTACGGACGGGTCATCTTGCAGCAGCCGGATTCCGTCGCCTACCAGGTCTTTGACGCCTCGCTGCGCCCCATGCTGCGTGCAGAAGAGTACGAGATGCCCGGAATCTCCGAGGTCATCGCCGACACCATCGAGGAACTGGCCGACAAGCTGGGCGTGGACGCCGCGGCTCTGTCCAAGACCGTCAGCGATTTCAACGGCTCCATCGACACCTCGATCGCCTATGACCCGAACGTGCTCGATGGCCGCGCGGCCAAGGTGACCCCGCCGAAGAGCAACTGGGCCATGCCCCTGGAGACCGGCCCGTTCTATGCCTACCCGGTCACCTGTGGCATCACCTTCACCTTCGGCGGCCTGAAGTCCGACACCCACGGCCGCGTGCTGACCGAGGACGGCGAGCACATCGACGGGCTGTATGTCTGCGGCGAAATGCTCGGCGGCCTCTTCTCCGCGAACTACCCGGGCGGTTCCGGGCTTGCCGCCGGCGTCGTGTTCGGACGCCGTGCCGGTACGCTGGCCTAGGCAAGAAATTACGACGGAGCCCCCTTCACGCGGGGCGGAGGTGGGTTGAGATGGCGGCAAAGGTGGACTCGGAGACGATCCATGCCGAACTGCGTGCCGAAATACTGCACGGTTCCCACGCCCCAGGCACCGCGTTCAAGGAAGTGGCCCTGGCCGAGCGCTTCGGCGTCTCGCGCACCCCGGTGCGCGAGGCGCTGGGCCGGCTGGCGCAGGAGGGGTTGCTCGAGCGCGGGGTCCGCGGGCTCCAGGTGCGCAACATCGACCCCGAACAGCTCATGCAGGTCTACGACCTGAGGATCTTGCTGGAGGGCCAGGCCGCCCTGGAAGCGGCGGCCACGCGGACCGAGATGGACCTGATCCGCCTCGAGGGCCTGGTTGAACGCGACAGGGCATTGCCGGATCCTGATGACCAGACGCGCCTGCGGACCAACATCGAGTTCCACTCCGCACTCTGGACGGCCGCGCACAACCCGATCCTCAAGGACCTGCTGGATCGCCTGTCGACCCACCAGATCCATGCGCCGTCCTCGACGCTGTCGGTCGGCGCCAGGTGGGCGGAATCCCTGGACGAGCATGCCGAAATGGTGCGGCTCATCCGGAACCGTGATGGCGCCGCGGCACAGGAAGCCATGCGCCGGCACATGGGCGAGGCGCGCAGGATCCGCCTCTCGCTCTTTGGGCAGATAGGTGTGCCCAACGGCTGAAATGCCGACGCCGCCCCGCCCGACAAGGGCTTGACCGGGCCCCACCGGTCCGCATGGAATGCCGAGGGCCGTGAAGTTGTTGTGATCCACATGACAACCATCGGCATCATCGGTGCAGGAAACATTGGCTCCCAGATCGCACGCAAGGCCGTGCAACTGGGTTACGACGTGGTCATCGGCAACTCGCGCGGGCCAGAAACCTTGACGGACCTGGTAGCCGAATTGGGGCCCCGGGCGCGTGCCGCGACGGCCTCGGAAGCCGGGACCGCGGCGGACTTTGCCGTGCTCACCATCCCCCTGAAGAACCTGGACCGGATTTCGGCGGAATCGCTGGCCGGCAAGGTAGTGATCGACACCAACAACTACTACTGGGAACGCGACGGCCACATCGACGCCCTGGATCGCGGAGAGACCACGACCTCGGGCATGGTCCAGGAGCACCTGCGGGACTCGCGGGTGGCCAAGGGCTTCAATCATATTCTCGCAGCAGAAATCACCACGACCGGAAGCCCGGAAGGGACCGAAAACCGACGGGCGCTGGCCACTGCCAGCGACCATGCAGACGCCTCGGCACTCGTGGCCGAGCTCTACGACGAGTTCGGCTTTGACACCGTGGACATCGGCCCGCTCTCCGAGAGCTGGCGGGTGGAACGCGACCGCCCCGCCTACGTGGCGCGGCAGAATGCGGCAGAGCTGGAGACAAACCTGGCTCGTGCCCCACGGACCGTCTAGAACGCTGCGGCAAGCCGACCCCTGCGCTGCTCCCGGCAGCACGAGGCGCACGAACACCGGGAGACGGCGAAAGCTAACGGGCCGACCAGCCGCCGTCCATGGTGTAGCTGGCACCGGTCACCATGGACGCCTCGTCACCGGCCAGCCATGCCACCAGTGATGCCACTTCCTCCGGTTCGACCAGGCGCTTGATGGCGCTTTCGGTCAGCATGATCTTGGCCAGCACCTCGGCCTCGGGGATGGAATGGACCCGGGCCTGGTCCGCCAACTGCTTCTCCACCAGCGGGGTCCGCACGTAGCCAGGGTTGACGCAATTGCTGGTCACGCCGTACTCGCCGCCTTCGAGTGCGGTGACCTTGGACAAGCCCTCGAGCCCGTGCTTGGCGGTGACGTAGGCGGACTTGAAGGGCGAGGCCCGCAGTCCATGCACGGAGGAGACGTTGATGATCCGGCCGAATCCCTGCGCGTACATCTTCGGCAGTGCAGCACGGATCAGCAGGAACGGGACCTCCAGCATGAGGGTCATGATCCGGCGGAAGTCCGCCGGGTCAAAGTCCTGGATCGGGCTGATGTGCTGGATCCCGGCATTGTTGACCAGGATGTCCACCCCGTCGAGGGCTTCCGCCAGCTTGTCCTCGGCGACGGCGGCCGGATCCAGCAGATCGACCACCCAGCTTGAGCCGCCGACCTCCGCCGCCACCGCCTCGGCCCCCTCCCGGTCCCTGTCCGCGACGATGACGTGGGCGCCGCGGGCGGCCAGCGCGCGCACGACGGCCAAGCCGATCCCGCTGGCGCCGCCGGTGACCAAGGCCCGCCTGCCCGTCAGTGTCTGGAGGGCAGATGCGTTCATCCGTGCGGTTTCCTGGTTGGTCATGAAAGTTCCCTAACGTAGAGCATGGTGGTGCCTGGTGCCTGGTGCCTGGTGCCTGGTGCCTGGTTGCGGGCGCGGAGGCGCTCAGTTGCTGACCCGGGCCGTGTTGAGCCCGTGCTTGCGGGCGTCGGCGTCGTCGATGTCGTGCAGGGAAGCACCCCGGGTTTCCTTCAGGGTGATGACGGCGACGGCGGTGATGGCACAGGCCACCGCCACATAGATGGCCACCGGCAGCCAGGATCCGAAGTCCTTCAGCAAGGCGGTCGCGATGATCGGTGCCATCGAACCTGCAACGATCGAGGTGACTTGGTAGCCCAGGGAGACGCCTGAGTAGCGCATGCGGGTCGGGAACATCTCGGCCATGATGGCCGGCTGGCCCGCATACATCAGCGCGTGGAAGCACAGTCCGATGGTGACGGCGGCGATGATGACCAACGGATTCCGGGTGTCGAACATCGGGAAGGCGAAGAACGCCCAGCTGGCTCCGAGCACTGCACCGGCGAGGTAAACCGGCTTGCGGCCGAAGGTATCCGAGAGCCGCCCGACCTGCGGGATCACGATGAAGTGGATGACGTGGGCCACCAGCAGGGCCAGCAGCAGCTGGCTCGTGTCATACGCGTGTACCGTCTTCAGGTACACGATGGTGAAGGACACGATGATGTAGTAGAGGATATTCTCGGCAAAGCGCAGGCCCATGGCACCGAAGATGCCCTTGGGGTACTTCTTCACAACTTCCAGCACGCCGTAGTTGACTGCCTTGTCGGCTTCCACCTGGGCGCGGGCCTCAAGGAAGATCGGCGCCTCGGAAACGTGGGTGCGGATGTAGTAGCCGATCACGACGATGACCGCCGACAGCCAGAAGGCCACGCGCCAACCCCAGCTCAGGAATTGGTCGGACGGAAGGATCCACGACATGCCCAGCAGCACCAGGGTGGCCAGCAGGTTGCCCACCGGAACGGCTGCCTGGGGCCAGCTGGACCAGAAGGCGCGCGATGAGTTGGGGCTGTGCTCGGCCACCAGCAAGACGGCTCCGCCCCATTCGCCGCCCACGGCGAAGCCCTGGACGAAGCGCAGGATCACCAGCAGTGCCGGCGCCCAGTAGCCGATGGAGTTGAAGCCGGGCAGGCAACCCATCAGGAAGGTGGCCACGCCGACCATGATGATGGTGACCTGCAGGGTGTGCTTGCGGCCGAGCTTGTCGCCGATCTGGCCGAACACGATGCCGCCCAGCGGCCGGGCGATGAAGCCCACGGCGTAGGTCAGGAATGCCGCGATGATGCCGTCGAGCTCCGAGCCTGCGTTGGGGAAGAAGAACTTGCCGAAGACCAGCGAGGCGGCGGTGGCGTAGAGGAAGAACTCGTACCACTCCACCACCGTGCCCACCATCGAGGCTGCGACAATCTTTTTCAGCCCGGATTGCTCGGTCTCCGGCTTCGTCACGGTGATGTCCGTGGGTTTGTTGACGCTCATCGTCTGACTCCTTTGTTCTGCCGTGGTCAACGTTGACATCGGCGTTGCGGGTGGCCCTGTGGTCCAGCACACAGGAAGACTCCACCCAGTATGGACAGAAGCGGCTTTCTGCAACAATGACCAGTTGAGCAGAGATCGGGTGCACAATTGCAGATATGAACCTCCAGTCCACCGCCGCCTCCCCGAACCCCCATCACTTGCTGATCCTGCTCGCGGTGGCGCGCACCGGAAGGTTCACCACGGCTGCCGAGTCCCTGGGCTTGAACCACACCACCGTGTCACGGCAGATCGCCGCTCTGGACAAGAGCCTGGGCGGCCGCACGCTGGCCCGCACCGTGGGCGGCTGGGAGCTGACCGACCTGGGCCGCCGGGCAGTGCGGGCGGCCGAGGACGTGGAAACCGCGGTGGCCACCATCAACGAAGGCGAGCAGGACGCGGACAAGATCACCGGCGTCGTGCGCATTTCCGCCACGGATGGTTTCAGCGCGTTCATCATCGCACCGGCGGTTGCCCAGCTGCGCCGCAAACACCCGAACCTCAGCGTGGAGATCGTCAACGTCACCCGCCGGGCGCTGCAGCACCGCTCCGGTCTGGATCTGGAAGTGGTGGTCGGCGAGCCCCAGGTGCACCGGGCGGAGGCGATTCTGCTCGGACACTACACGCTGGGGATGTACGCCTCGCGCCGCTACCTCGAAGACTTCGGCACGCCCGGAAGCATCGCCGAACTGGGCGAGCACCGGCTGGTGTACTTCGTCGATTCGATGCTTCAGGTCGACGCGCTGGATGCCCCGCGGCGGCTGGTTCCCGGAATGCTGGATTCACTCAGTTCCACCAACGTCTTCGTCCATGTCGAGGCCACGCGTGCCGGCGCCGGGATCGGCTTCCTGCCCTGCTACATGGCCGGCCGCCACCGGGACCTGGTGCGGCTGCTGCCCGGCGACTTCGCCGAACGCCTGCCGTACTGGATGGTGCTGCGGCCGGACTCGTTGCGCCAGCCCGCCGTTGCGGCGGTGGCCGAGGCGCTGCGCCGCCGCACGGCAGCCCTCGAGAACGCCCTGCTGGGCACCGAACCGCTGCCCGAGTAGGTCAGGCCAGCAAATTGACGGGCGTCCCGGCCGCCCAAGCGGCGATATCCTCCACCGCACCGGTGTAGAAGATCCCGAACTGCTCTTGGGTCACGTAGCCCAGGTGCGGGGTGGCGATGATGCCCGGGGTCTGCAGCAGGTGGTGGTTCTCCGGCAGGGGCTCGACATCGAACACGTCGATGGCAGCCACTGCGGGTGCGCCGGCGCCAAGCGCGGCAACCAGCGCATCCTCGTCGATGATGGGGCTGCGCGAGGTGTTGACCAGGATCGAACCGGGTTTCATCAGCGCCAGTTCCTGCGTGCCCACCACCCCGGTGGTGCGGTCGGAGAGTTTGAGATGGATGGTGAGCACGTCGCTGCGCGCAAAAAGCTCGTCCTTGCCCACCAGCTCGGCCCCGGCTTCGTCGGCTCGTTCGGCGGTCAGGTTCTGGCTGTGGGCGATGACCTGCATCCCGAAGGCCTGCCCGATCCTGGCAATCTGGCTGCCCAGCTTGCCCAGGCCGTAGACCCCAAGGGTCTTTCCCGACAGCTCCGTGCCCAGGGTCTGTTGCCACGGTTGGCCGGCGGCTCGCGGCCGCGAGGAAGAGATCAGCTCCACGTCCAGGCGGCGGGCCGCGGCCAGGATCAGTGCCCAGGTGTGTTCCGCGGCGGCGGCGGAGCTTCCCGCGGTGCCGCATACCGTGATGCCAAGGTCATGTGCCGCGTCCAGGTCGATGGATGCGTTGCGCATCCCGGTGGTGACCAGCAGCTTCAGTCCGGGCAACTTGCGCAGCCGGTCTGCGGTGAAGGGGGTGCGTTCGCGCATGGCGACGATGACGTCGAACCCTTGGAGTGCGCTGGCGACGGTGTCGTCATCGTGCCCGAGGAAACCCGAGAAGAAGACGGTCCCGCCCGGCAGCGAGTCCCAGTCCGCCAGGGATTGGGCAACATTCTGGTAGTCATCAAGGACGGCAATGCGCATGGCATCATCATAGGCGCCGCGGACGGCTACGGTGGAGGTGCGCCGCGCCCCGGAGGTCGGCGGAGAACTCGCGTTGAAGCTCGCGCTCATGCCCGAAGCGACACTGCTCAAAGGCCACGTCGAGCCCCCCCCCGCCCTTGTGCCAAGGCAAGGCGTGGCGGATGTATCGCATCAGCAGATGGCCCTGCGACACTTGTGCCATGAAGGCGCCGACAATTGACTTCTCCCGCAAGTGCTCACTTCCCGGCAGCCTGGTGACTCTTCGGCCTGTGACCATGGCTGACGTGTCTGCACTGCATGCCGCGCTCAGGGATACCGAGCTGGCGGTGCTGACGGGCTCAGTTCACGATCGCACCGAGGCGCGGCACAAGGAATGGAGCATGGCTGAATTGGAGGACATCTACCGACGCTGGGCGGTCGCCGAAGACCGTATCGTTTGGGCAATCGTTGACCATGACTCGGGAGAGGTCGTGGGCGAATCCGTTCTCAATGACCTCGATCTCGGCAACCGCTCCTGTGGCTTTCGCATCTGGATCTCGGGTGCCCGCAACAAAGGCTTGGGAACCGAAGCCACCCGACTCACGATGCGCCACGCTTTCGCAGACCAAGGACTCAACCGTGTCGAGCTCGAGGTCTATGACTTCAACCCCCGCGCCCGGCATGTGTACGAGAAGGTCGGCTTCGTCCATGAGGGCGTCAAGCGGCAAGCGCTCCGCTACGAAGGTGGGTGGATCGATGCGCACGTCATGTCCATTCTCGCCTGTGAATGGGCCGACCATTGAGGCGACCCGGCGCAGGCGGTAGCGCCGGGCCGCGGCATCGAATGCATGATCCGCCCACTGGGGGATCGGAAATCCCACCGCAAATGCGAGGGAAAGTCGGCGGCTGGCCCGTGTCATGCGACAAGGATGCCTACGAGCCACGCAACGAAAGTCGAGCGTAGCTTCAACTTCCTCTGGTACTGCGCGGGATGGCGACCCGTTACGGCGTGCTTGCCCTGGCTTGCCGTTCGGCCTTCGTGCTCCCTGCTGCGCTCACCAGGAGTTCTGCCATCGAGAAATCACCATTGGGAGACGATCCCTACGCTTGTTGTGCCGCAAGGGTGGCGGCGGCGAAGCGAACGGCCTCGCCCAGCGTCGTCGCGGGCCTGCCGATCAGGGTTGCCAGGGCGTTGCCCTCGACGAGCAGCTCGCCGCGGGCGATGCCGCTGTCGCTGTCGGCCAGGATCCTGGCGAAGGACACCGGCACTCCGGCGCCGGTGAGCAGGTGGGAGAAGTCCTCTTCCGACAGGTCCTGGTAGGTCACTGCCTGGCCCGTGGCGGTGCTGACCTCGCGTGCGAGGTCCTCAAGGGTGAAGGATTCTTCGCCGCCCAGCTCGTAGACCATACCCGCCTGGTCCTCCGCGAGCAGCACCGCTGCGGCAGCTTGTGCAAGATCGGCCCTGGTGGCGCCGTTGAGCCGGCCATCACCGGCGCTGCCGAAGACGGAGCCGTGCTTCAAGTAGCCAGTCAACTGCTCGGTGTAGTTCTCCAGGTACCAGCCGTTGCGCAACAGGACGTAGGGGACCCCGGAATCGCGCAGTGCCCGCTCGGTTGTCTGATGGTCCTCGGCCAGGGCCATGGTGGTGGTGTCGGCGTTGGGGATGCTGGTGTAGGCCAGCAACTGGACACCTGCATCCTTGGCCGTCTCGATGACGTCGAGGTGCTGGGCCACGCGCGGGCCCGGCTCGCTGCCGGAAACCAGCAGCAATTTCTCGACACCGGTGAATGCCTCGCGCAGCGACGCGGGGTCGGAGTAGTCCATGGCGCGGACCTGGACCCCGAGTTGTGCGAGGTCGGCGAGCCTCGAGAGGTTCCTGCCCCCGGCCACAATCTGTTCCGCGGGAACATTGCGCTCCAGGAGCGCTTCAACAACGAGGCGGCCGAGCTTGCCGGTGGCGCCGGTGACGAGAATGGTCATGGGGGTCCCTTCAAGGAATAATGACTGTCCCTCGTCACAACCACGGATCCGGAACATTACTTCCCGAAAGAGGGAACGCACTTTCTGCAGGGTGCCTTCACCTCGGCAACCAGCGGCCACCAATCAGTGGATGTGGAATGCCGCGGCGAGCCGGGATTTGCCGTCGAGCGGAAGCTAGCGGAATGGTTCGACTGAAGAGATATGAGCTTGCTGCGGCTTGGCTGAGCTCGATAGCGGCCTCAGCGGACAGGCGCATGCAACCTTGGATTCCTGCGACAGTGAATTCCCGGGTCTGGCCTTCCACCTGTACGGCACACCGGAACCCGGCGATGCATCCGCACTTCAGGACCTCGGCCGCTTTTGGCAGGCCCGCGGACACCCGGAAATGAACCAAAAACGCGGGGCTCCGCACGATTCAGCTGAATCGTGCGGAGCCCGGTGCCTTGTGTGTGGCCGGATGCCTATTTGGCGTCCTGCGCTTCGTACTCGGCCAGCACTGCCTTGCCGATCTTGAACGCGGTGTTGGCCGCCGGGACCGAGCAGTAGATGGCCGACTGCAGGAAGACTTCCTTGATCTCGTCCGGGGTCATGCCGTTGCGCAATGCGGCGTGCACGTGCATTTCCAGTTCTTCCCAGTAGCCGCCGGCGATCAGCGCGGTCAGCGTGATGGCGCTGCGGGTGGTGCGCGGCAGTCCGTCGCGGGTCCAGATGGTGCCCCAGGCGTAGCGGGTGATCATTTCCTGGAACTCGTCGGTGAAGTTGGTCGAGTTGGCCGTGGCGCGCTCGACGTGTTCGGTGCCGAGCACCTGCTTGCGGACCTCGAGTCCGGCGTCGTATGTGTCGCCGGGCAGGCGTGTTGAATCGGTCATGCCTTGGCCTCCTGTGTGACGGAAGCAAAGAACTCGACCAACAGTGCGGCGGTGGCCTTCGGGTCCTCGGCCGGGGCCAGGTGCGCGACGGTGTCGATGGTGGCCGCCTGGGCGTTGGGTGCGTGCTCGGCAATGAACTGCGCATCGGCCGGCGGGCAGACGACGTCGTGGGCACCGGCGATGGCCAGGATCGGGTCCTGCATGGACGGGAGCGCCTCGCGCAGGTCGAAGCCGGCCAGGGCGCCGCAGACGTGCGCGTAGGCAAAGCGGTCCGCATCCTGCAGGTTGTGCAAAAGGTCGGTGGACACCACCGGGTTGGCCTCGATGAAGCCGGGGGCGAACCAGCGCTCGGCCGAACCGGAGACCACCACCGGGGTGCCGGCCTTGGCCACGAGCTCGGCGCGTTCCTTCCAGCCCTCCGGGGTACCGATCTTGGCCGCGGAGCAGATGACCGAGAGTCCGGCGAAGGCGCCGGGGAAGTCGTTGGCCAGCTGCAGGGCGATGGCCCCGCCCACGGAAACGCCGGCGTAGAACAGCGGTGCGGCCGCGGTGATGGCCTTGTCGGTCTCCAACGCCTCGATCATCTTGATGACCCCGGCGGCCAGCTCGGCCATGGAGAATTCCTCGGTGGACGGCGCGGACTCGCCGTGGCCGGGCAGATCCCAGGCCACCAGCTGGAAGTGCTCCTTGAGGAACGGCACGGCTGGTCCCCACAGGGCCAGCGAGCCGGTGCCCAGCGAGGGGCCCAGCACCAGGGTGGGGAGGTCGGCTGCCGAATGCAGCAGGGACGGGGTCAGGGCGGGAATGCTCATGAGTCCTTCCAATCTGTGAAGTCTTCGCGGATACGGGTAATGAAATCGGTGGCCGAACCCAGGTAGCCGGCCGGGTCCAGCAGGTCATCGAGGAACAACTGGTTGTCCATGTCCGAGGGCAGCGCCCCCTGCAACAAGGTGCGCAACGGGGTGCCGGTGCGCAGGGATTCAAGGACCAGCTCCTGCACCGCGGCCTTGCCGCCCGCCACCAGGGGTGCGGCGACGGTGGAGATGCGTTCGGAAACCAGCAGGTCCCCGGACAGGGCGATGTTCCGCGCCATGGCCTCGGGGTGCACGCCCAGCCCGGTGGCCAGGATTGCCGCATGGTGTGCGGCGCCCCCGGCCAGGCGGATCAGTTCACGCAGTGAAGCCCACTCGGCGTGCCAGCCGCCGTCGGGGCGTTCGTCCACCGCCGTGCCGGCAGCGGTGTAGAGCGCGGCAACGTGGGCAGGGGCGGAGAACGCGGCATTGCGCAGCAGCACCGAATGCACGGGGTTCTGCTTTTGCGGCATGGCGGAGGAGCCACCCTTGCCCGCCTCGCGGGGTTCGGAGAGCTCGCCGATTTCCGGGCGGGATGCGGTGAGTACGTCAGCGCCGAAGGTGCCGGCGGCGGCGATGACGGAGCCCAGCGCGGAACCCAGCCCCAGCACCGGCTGGCGCACCGTGTGCCACGGTGCGATCGGTGCGGCCAGGCCGAGTTCGTCCGCAAGCGCGGCGGTGAGCTCGTGTGCGCGTTCGGCCAGGCGCTTTTCGGACTTGTAGGGCAGCGCGGAACCCAGGCGCTGGTGCAGCGAGGCCAGGGTGCCCACGGCACCGCCCCATTGCAGCGGCAGGGAGGCGGCGACGGCGTCCAGTTGGCGCCCGGCTGCGGTGAGGGATGCCAGCCAGTTGGCGGCGCGCAGCCCGAAGACGGTGGGCAGCGCATGTTGGGTCAACGAGCGCGCCACGCACAGGGTCGAAGCGTGTGCCGCGCTGAGTTCGGACAGGGCGCCGGCGGCGGCGAGCAGGTCGGTGCGGACGTCCGCGATGGAACGGGACGCGATGAGCATCAGGGCGCTGTCGATGATGTCCTGGCTGGTGGCCCCGCGGTGCAGGGCGGTCGCGGCGGTCGCCGGGGCGCCCGTGTCAGCGAGCTGCTTGCGCATCATGCCCAGCAGCGGGATCAGCGCGTTGGCGCCGTCCGGGCCCGCGGCGGCCAGTGCGGCCAGGTCGTAGAGTTCGACCTTGGCGATCTGCTCCACGGCCTGCGCATCCGCGGAGCTGCACAGCCCGGCTTCGGCCTGGACCTTGACCCAGGCTGCCTCGACATCGAGCATTCCCTGGGCAAACGCGGCGTCCGAGGCGGCTTTCGCCACGGGCGTCGCCGCCCATGCCGGGGTCAACAATCCGTAATCGGCCGGGTACATGGGCGGTGCTTCTCCTGTAGGTCTGTGGTTCGGGGGGTGTTGCAGGCGGTGGGGGCGTGAACCCCACAAAACCCCCGCAGCGCGGGAACCCGCCTTTTCCATCATCCCGGTTTGGGAGGGGATCGGCGAGTTCCGTGGCGCACGGGGGTCACATGCGGGATGCGGCGTTGGCTAGCTCTCGCGCGGGTAGGAGAGGAACACGGTTTCGTCCTCGCCCTGGAGCGAAATGTCGAAGCGCAGCGAGCCGTCGGCCTCGCGGGTGGCGATCAGCGTCTTGCGCTGTGCCTCGTCCAGCGAGGAGAGCAGCGGATCGCTGGCCAGTGCCGCGGTGTCCTCCGGCAGGTAGATGCGCGTGAACAGGCGGTTGAGCAGGCCGCGGGCGAACACCGTGAGCATGATGAACGGCGCCTTGCCGGCCTCGGTGGCCCCGGGGTTCAGCGTGGTGAAGGTGTAGTGCCCGACGTTGTCCACGGCGGTGCGGCCCCAGCCGGTGAAGGTGTAGCCGTCGCGCACCAGCGAGCCGTCCTTGGAGACGATGTTGCCCTGCTCATCGGCCTGCCAGATTTCCAGCAGGGCGTCGGGGATCACGGTGCCGGCACCGTCGGTGACCACGCCGTGCAGGCGGACCGAGGCAGGGTGGGCCTGGTTGACCAGCTCGTTGTCCTTCTCAAAGGGCAGCGCGTAGCCGTAGAACGGGCCGATGGTCTGGCCCGGGGTGGGCATGAGCTTGAGTTCAGGAGCATTCGACATTAGTGGTCCCCTTCTTCGTCTTCCATCCAGGTCCGGTTGGACCCGGTGAGCACGATGTCCCAGTTGTAGCCGGTGGCCCATTCGTGGCTGGTGATCGAGTGGTCGTAGGTGGCGACCAGGCGGTCGCGGGCGTCGGCATCGGTGATGGCCTGGTAGATCGGGTCCAGGGAGAAGAGCGGGTCGCCCGGGAAGTACATCTGGGTGATCATGCGCTGGGTGAAGTCGGTGCCGAAGAGCGAGAAGTGGATGTGCGCCGGGCGCCAGGCGTTGTGGTGGTTCTTCCACGGGTACGGGGCCGGCTTGATGGTGGTGAAGGAGTACTCGCCGTTCGGGCCGGTGATCGCTCGGCCCACGCCGGTGAAGTTCGGGTCGATCGGGGCGGGGTGCTGGTCGCGCTTGTGGATGTAGCGTCCGGCCGCGTTGGCCTGCCAGATTTCCACCAGCTGTCCGGCCACCGGGCGGCCGTCTCCATCGAGCACGCGACCGGCGACCACGATGCGCTCGCCGATCGGCTCGCCGTTGTGCTGGATGGTCAGGTCGGACTCCAGGACGTGCACGTCGCGCTCGCCGAAGGCGGGGGAGTGCAACTCGATGGTCTCGGGGTCCACGTGGTGCAGGTTCTTGGTGGGGTGGCGCAGCAGCGAGGAGCGGTAGGGCGCGAAGTCGATGCGCGGCTGCGTCTCGGCCTTCTTCCCGTCGACGATCGACTGGCGGTAGGCCGCGTGGATGTCGGTGATTTCCTTGCTGATGGATTCCTGCGAGACGGCTGTGGCTGCGGGATCCAATACGTGGGAATCGTTGAACGTCTCATTCACTGTGGTTTCGGTGCTCACTGCGTGCTCCTTTCGGTGGTGGGTGCGTGCGGGTGTAATGAAGAAAAGAAAAATGTCGGCGAAGCCTAGGAATGCGGCCAGCCCGTGTAGGACTCGGCCAGGTACTGCTGGCCGTAGCGCGAGGACACCACGGTGTCGAGCTCGCCGAGCGCACGCTTGGCCATGAACGGGTCGGCGTCCACCGGGGTGTGCAGCATCGAGGTCATCCAGTAGGAGAAGTTCTGCGCCTTCCACACGCGCTTCAGGGCCAGATCCGAATAGCCGTGCAGCAGCGCGGAGTCCTTGGTCGAGTAGTAGGAGTCGATGGCCTCGAAGAGCACCTTGACGTCGGCGAAGGCCAGGTTCAGGCCCTTGGCGCCGGTGGGCGGGACGGTGTGCCCGGCATCGCCGATGAGGAACATCCGGCCGTGCGAGAGCGGTTCGCGCACAAACGAGCGGAACTTCAGCACGGTCTTGTCGAAGATGTTTCCGGTCTTCAGGGTGAAGCCGTCGGGCCCGTCGACGCGGCGCTGCAGCTCGGACCAGATCCGGTCATCGCTCCAGGTGTTGACGTCCTCGTTCGGATCGCACTGGAAGTACATGCGCTGGACGGTCTCGGACCGCTGGGAAATCAGCGCGAAGCCGTGCGGGGAGTTGGCGTAGATGAGCTCGGGTGCGCTCTTGGGGGCCTCGGTGAGGATGCCGAACCAGGCGAAGGGGTACTCGATCTTGAAGTCCTGGGTTCCGGGCACCGCGCGGCGGCAGAAGCTGCGCGAGCCGTCGGCGCCGACCAAGATGTCGCAGTGCACCTCGAAGCCGTTGCCCTCGGCGTCGGTGAAGTGGAACTTCGGGGTCTCGGTTTCCAGGTCGAAGACCGCGGTGACCTCGGAGGAGTAGCGCACATCCCCGGCATCGCGTGTTCGGGCGGCGGCGAGGTCGACGAAGACCTCGTTCTGGGCGTAGAGCGTGACGGTGGCATCGACCAGGTCGGTGAAGTCCAACGGGTGGGATTCGCCGTTGAAGCGCAGGTCGATCCCGGCGTGCTCGTCCCCGTGGGTGAGTACCCGTCCGTCGACACCGGTGTCGGTGAGCATCTTGACCGAGCCCGCCTCTAGGATGCCGGCGCGGTGGGTGTTGCGGATGGTCTCGTGGTCCCGTGACTCGACCACGATGTTCTCTACATTGCTCTTGGCCAAAAGGTGCGAGAGTATCAGCCCGGCGGGGCCGCCGCCGACGATGCCGACCTGGGTCTTGAGGATGGTGCGCGCTGTGGCCATAAGGGGTTCGCGTTCCTTCGGTGCGGCGGGAGATCGCAGGTGCATTCGAACGTCGTTGTGTCGATTGCACCCGGCGGGGAACCCGGAGTGTGAGGTATCTGCATCCAGTCTGTGGGCGCGGCCACCAAAGAACCACGCCGCGTCTCATTGAATAAGAATTCTTGATTGGGGGCTGGTGGCCCTCGCCCTCTTGCCCCGAAGGCACGGGAAACAGCCGGCCCCGGCGAAGGGGCCGGCTGTTTCCTAGGTCGCGGCGATGCCGAGAAAAAGCATGCGGATGGCCTGGCCGACCCGTTCCCGGCTTTCGAGATTCCCGCCATCGGGGCGAACCACGGTCTGGTAGTAGGCGGCGCCGTTGATGAGATCCAGTGCGACTTCCAGGTTGGCGTCGGCCCGGATTTCCCCTGTTTCCTTGCCTCGTTCAAGGAGGGCGAGGGACGCGGCTCGGCGCCGGCGGACGTGTCGTTCCCAATAGGCCTGCTGCAATGCCTTGTCCCTCAGGCCCAGGGCCAGGCGCTGGTTGATCAGCCGATTTCCCTCCACGGAGGTATCGATCTCCAGCAGGACCTGTTCATAGGATGCGACCATTGTCTCCAGGACGGTGTCGCGTTCGGCGTGCTCGATCGACCGACGGTCGGCGTCGAGGGCCGCGACGACGACGGCCTGCCGGTTCTCCCAGCGCCGGTAGATCGCCGCGCGGCTGGCGCCGCTGCGCTCAACGAGTTCGGCGAGGGTGAAGTCCTCGCCGAGAGGTTTCTCGCCCAGCAGGTCGACGGCGGCGCGCAGGACCCGTTCCGCGATTGCCGAGTCGCGCGGGCGTCCCACGGGCCGGGACTCGCCGACGCCTTGTTCCGTCGCCGTCTCGGTATCAGTTTTCAATGAGCCGCTCCCGCAGCCGTGCGGTCGTTTCGGCACGGTGGCCCGCTCGCTCTAGGACGGCCACAGGTCCGCCGTCGCGCTCCAGCTCGGCGAGCATACCCGCCATGCTGCCGGCGTGCGCCCCGAGCATCGGGTGGCCGGCCGCTCGCTCCGGGTACCCGTCGATGGCAACTGCACTGCGCATTGACTCAAGGCGGGCCAACACCGCCGGGACATTGGCGTGGGTGGCGGCGTAGTCCTCGATGATTGTTTCCGGTTGTGCGCCGAGCACCGAGAGGATGGCAGCGGCCAGGACTCCGGTGCGGTCCTTGCCCGCGGCGCAGTGGAAGAGCACGCCCCCGGGGGCGTCGGCGATCAGGATCAGCGCCTCGACCAACTGCGGTGCCCGGCCGCGGAACAACTGTGCGTACCAGGTGCCGACGTCCGCCGGGGTCTTGGTCGACGCGAACAATGCTGCCAGTGCCTGCGGGTCGGCGGAATCGTCGGTGAGCGGCAGGTGGTGCCTGGCCAGCGGGGGTCCGTCGGCGGGGCAGCTGCCGCTGCGCTCGACTTCGCCGGCCGAACGCAGGTCCAGGATGGTGCCCAGCCCGGACGCGGCGAGAGAGGCGATTTGGTCGGCCGGCGCGGACGCGATGTCATCGGCGCGCCACAGCATCCGGCAGCGCAGCCGGCCACCGGCCACCGGCAGATGGCCGAGGTCGCGCAGGTTTGCCAGGGGGGAAACAAGGGGTGTGAGAGTCATCAGCTCAGCTTCTTTCTGACCAATGCGCTGGCGCGGTCGATGAGGGTCACCAGGACCACGATGGAAATGATGATGGCGAACATGTGGCCGTAGTCGTACAGCCGCATGGCATTGGTCAGTTCCAGGCCGATGCCGCCGGCGCCGACCAGCCCGAGCACCGTTGCGCCGCGGACGTTGCCCTCGAAGAGCAGCAGGGTGTAACTGACCAGCAGTGGTGAGGCCTGCGGCAGCACGCCGTAGCGGATCACCTGTCCGCGGGTTGCCCCGGAGGCGCGCAGCGCATTGAGCGGTGCCTCGGGCACAGACTCCATGGATTCGGCGTACATCTTCCCGATCGACCCGATGGATCCCAGGATGATTGCCAGGATTCCGGCGAACGGGCCCAGGCCCACGGCCGAGACGAACATAAGCGCGAAGATCAGGTCGGGTATCGACCGCAGGACGTTCAGCACGCCGCGGGTGAGCGTGTAAAGCCAGGCGGGCGCGATATTCGATGCCGCACCGAATGCCGCCAGCAGGGACAGGAGTGCTCCGATCAGGGTGCCGACGACTGCCATCTGCACGGTCTCCGCCAGGAGGTCCAGCACAACGTCCATCTTGTCGAAGGTCGGCGGCCACATGCGCACCAGGTAGTCGCCCATCTTCGGAAGTCCGTCGGCAAGGCGTTGCAGGCTGAAACCGGAACCGTCCATTGACCACCAGACGGCAATGGCCGCCACGGCAATCGCGATGATCCCGGAAGGGCCGGGGGCCTGGAAGGGGCGGGAAAGCCGCAACCGGTCCCGCTCGTCAAGGGCGGGGAGCCGGGCCGGCTTGGTGTCAGTGCTCTTCATCGTCTTCGCTTTCCTGCCCATAGATGTCGGTGACCATTTCCGGTGTCAGTGCGTCGACCGAACCGGTGTGCCGTACCTGCCCCGCCTCGAGGGCGACAAACCTGTCGGCGTAGCGGACTGCCAGATCCACCACGTGGAGGCTGACCACCACGGGGATGGAATCCTCGCGGGCAATGCGGCGCATCAGGCGCAGCACGGAGCCCGCCAGCCGCGGATCCAGGGATGCAACGGGTTCGTCGGCCAGGATGATGCGGGGTTCCTGCATGAGGGCGCGGGCGATGGCAACGCGCTGCTGCTGCCCGCCGGAGAGGCTGTCGGCGCGCTGACGGGCCTTGTCGGCCAAGCCCACTCGGTCAAGCAGTTCCAGGGCACGTTGGCGTTGGCGCCGCGGGAAGATTCCCAGCGCGTTGGCCGGACCGGCGTCGTGGAGCCCGCCGGTGAGCACGTTGGTCAGTGCGCTGAGCTGCGGGACCAAGTTGAAGTGCTGGAAGACGTAGCCGACCTTGGAGCGAAGTTGCCTCAGTTGGGCGCCGGATGCTCCAAGCACGTCCTGCCCGTCGATGGTCAGTTGCGCGGCGGAGGCCGGGGCCATGCCGGTGGCCGCCTTCATGAAGGTGGATTTGCCGGAGCCCGAATGGCCAAGCAGGGCCACCACCTCACCCGGGCGAACGTCCAAGGTGAAACGCTCAAGGGCAGTGAAGCCGTTGGGGTAGGTGACGCGCAGGTCCTTGGCGACCAGCACGGGAGCAGGCAAATAGGTTTCGGCCTCAGGGGAAGCGGCCGCGGTGGCGTACCGTGTCGCGGATTGTCCCGCCGGGGGAAGATTGAGGGTCACCGCATGTCCTCGAGGTCAACGCCGACGTTCTCGGCAACCTTGAGCAGCGGCTCGTAGGGCGCGATGCCGGGGTTCTTAACGTACTCGGTGGCCCCGCCAAGGGTGAGGATCTCCGGGTTGTTGGTCATCTTTTCGGGCAGCGTGTCCAGCAGCTGCTGGCGGGTTTCTTCGGGCAAGTCGGGGCTGACCACGATGCCGATGCCAACCGGGATGGGGGCGGTCTCGCCGATCAGCTGCAGGTCACTCTTCTTCAGGGCGCCGGATTCGATGATCCGCTCCGCGATGGAGGAACAAGCGACGTCAACGGAGCCATTGACCATGGCCAGCAGTGCGGAGTCGTGGCCGCCGGCGAAAGCGGATTTGTAGTCTTCCCCGTCAATCAGGCCGTTGTCGGCCAGCAGCGACTTGGGCATGAAATAGCCGGTGGTGGATCCGGGATCGACGAAGGAGACTGTCTTTCCGGCGACGTCCGCGATCGATTCGATGCCGCTTCCCGGCTTCGAATAGCAATACGATGCAGGCTTCGTTGCGTCCTTGTTCCAGACGATGAGCGGATCCACCGAGCCGTTCTTGACGGCTAGGGCGGTGGAGAACGGGCTCATGACCGCCACGTCGACGTGGCCCTGGCGCACTGCCTCGACCACCCCCAGGTAGTCGGCAGGCATCTCGCGGGTGACTTCCTTTCCTGTTGCCTCGGCGATGAAGCCCTGGATGACCTTGGCTTCGGAGAGGATGTCCGGGTCGTCGGTGCCCGGGGGCATCGCAAAGACCAAGGTGTTGCCGGCGGCGGCCGCATCGGCGGCGGACGTGGCACTGCCGCAGGCGGAAAGGACGAACGTGCCGGCAGCGAGTATGGCTGCAGCGCAAGCAAGGCGTTGGGCGCGTTTGGCGGAAGACATGGAAGGGCCTTTCTCGAGTGTGGGGGGGGCGTCGGGCAGTGGCGATGCCTGGGCCCGAATCGCTGCCGGCGGGGAACGCTGCCGGCACTATCGAGAATGGCAGTCCGATATTGCCGAGAATTACGAGAACGGAAGACTCGAAATGTCGTGGAGTTGAACATTCAACGACGCTGATCCAATCGCCGCTTGCGAAGTGCGTTCATTGCCCGCGGAGTCGGTTCCCCCCGGACCCGTTTTCAGTCCCGGCGTAGCGGGAGGTCTCCGGAAAATCAGGAGGCGTAAATGGTGACTGCGGTGGCCTTGAGCACGAAGTAGGCGCGGGTCCCGGGCACCAGTCCGAGGTCGGTGAGCGCGGCCGGGGTGATGTCGGCCGCCAGCTCCCCGGCACGCACCCTGATGGCGTCGCCGTGGGGTTCAAGGTCGGTGACGGTTGCCTCGAGCATGTTGCGCGGGCTTCCGTGCGGTGGATCCAGATACACCGAGACGGCGGAAGCGGGGAATGCCGCGGCCGCGTTCTCGCCGGGGACCAGCTCGGTTTCACGGGTGCCGAAGATCCGCCCGAAGGCCGTGTCGATTCCATCCTCGTGGGCGGTGCCGGTGACCAGGTTCAGCCCGGCGAGCCCGGCGGCGAAGCGGGATCGCGGCCGGCCGAGCACTTGGCGGGTCGGGCCCGATTCGGTGACGCGACCATTCTCCAGGATGACGACCTTGTCTGCCAGCATCAGCGCATCGAGGATGTCGTGGGTGATGATGATGGCGCTGCGGTCGGCAAGGACGTGTTTGAGCAGTCGGCGCATCAAGGGCGCGGCGTGGATGTCCAAGGCCGCCATGGGTTCGTCGAGCAGCAGCAGGTCGGGTCCCGCTGACAGCGCCCGGGCGACCGCGACCCGCTGCGCCTGTCCTCCGGACAGTTCGCCGGGCTTCCGTGCGGCTAGGGTCTGGGTGTCCGTGGCTTCGAGCCACTGGCGGGCCGCCGCCTTGGATTTGGCTGCGCCGGCGCCCTTGCTCCGCGGACCGAACGCGACGTTCTCGAGGACGCTCAGGTGCGGAAAGAGCAGGGGTTCCTGCGCAAGCAACGCGGTGCCCCGCGCGTGCGGCGCCACCCATTGCGGGCGCACGGAGTCGAGGTCAAAGAGCGTGCGCTCGCCGATGGAAGCTGTTCCCGAATCCGGGCGCAGCAGCCCGGCCATGATCGAGAGCAATGTCGACTTGCCGGCCCCGTTCGGTCCCAAGACCGCCAGGGTCTCGCCCCGGGCAAGGTCCAGGGAGACGTTGAAATTCCGCACGGTGAGCTTCGCCTCGAAGTGGATCGTCACAGTGCCGTCCCCTGCATGGACTTCTTCTGGCGGCTGCCGCCATAGGACAGTGCCACCACGATGACGGCCACGGCAACCAGCATCAGGGACAGTGCCACAGCGGCATCGGCGTCGGTCTCGCGCTGCAGGTAGATTTCCAGCGGCAGGGTCCGGGTGACGCCCTGCAGGGATCCGGCAAAGGTCAGCGTGGCCCCGAACTCCCCGAGACTGCGCGCAAAGGAGAGTACCGCGCCGGAGGCCAGGCCGGGCAGCACCAGAGGCAGGCTCACGCGGCGCAGCACCGTGGTGGGGCGGGCGCCCAGGGTTGCGGCAACGGCCTCGTACTTTCCGCCCGCGCTGCGCAGCGCGCCCTCGAGGCTGACGACCAGGAAGGGCAAGGCGACAAAGGTCTGGGCCAGGATCACGGCGGTGGTGGAGAACGCAATCTGGATTCCCGCAATCTCAAGGCTGCGGCCCAGCAGGCCCTGACGCCCGAAGGTGTAAAGCAGGGCGATGCCGCCGACCACGGGCGGCAACACCAGTGGCAGGAGTACGAAGGCACGCAGTACCCGCTGGCCGGGGAAGTTCCCGCGGGCCAGCACCAGCGCCAACGGAACGCCCAGGACGATGCACAGCGCGGTGCTTGCCGCCGAGGTGCGCAGGCTCAGGCCCAGCGCCGTCAGCGAGGATTCCGAGGTGATCAGGGGGATGAACTGGGACCACTTGACCTTGGCCAGCATGGCCACCAGCGGGAGTATGACAAACGCGGCGCCGACACACGCCAGTGCATAGATCCATGGGGGAACGGCGGTGTACCCGGCCCCGCCGCGTATGGAGTTCGAGCGGCTACGGAGTTCCAAAACCGGCATCGGTGAGGACCTTCCTGCCTTCGGGTCCGGCCACGAATTTCGTGAACGTATTGGCCAGATTCTTGTTGGGGCTGGTGGCGACAGTGGTGATGGGGTAGGCGTTGACCGCCGTTTTGGACTCGGCGAACTTGATTCCCTTGACCTTGTTGCCAGCGGTCAGGACGTCCGTGACATAGACCAGCCCGGCATCCGCCTCGCCGCTGGTCACCTTGCCCATCACATCGGTGACCGAGGATTCCTCGCTGACGGGTGCAAGGGGAGTCTCCGCGGCTTCTTCCACGGCCGTGGCGGCAATGCCGCAGGGAACCTGGGGCGCGCATATCACGACCTTCACCCCCGGAGTTGCAAGGTCTGAAAACGTGGCGATCGAGGCCGGGTTGTCCGGCGGGACCGCGATGGCCAGGGTATTGGTGGCGAAGATTGTGGGCGCGCCGTCGACGAGACCCGCCGCGGAAAGCTTGTCCATGTTGCTTGGGTCGGCCGACGCGAACACATCGGCGGGTGCTCCGGCGGAGATTTGGGTGACGAGGTCAGAGGACCCGGCGAAGTTCAGCCCGATCGCCGTGCCCGGGTGTTTCGCCTCGAATCCTTCCGCGATCTCGGTAAACGGGGCCTTCAGCGAGGCCGCGGCAAAGACGGTGATTTCCCCGCTCGGGCCCGCGTCGGCCGGCGGTGGCTGGGCGGGGGATGCGCATCCGGCCAGTCCCGGGACCCATGCCAAGGCGAGGACGATTGCAGCGCCGATCCTGCGGCGGGCGCTCATGTCGCCGTCTTTCCCTGCGGGGATTCGATGATGACGGTGGTCGCCTTGACCACTGCCGTGGCGATCGATCCCAGCTCGAGTCCCAGTTCGCGGGCGGCTTCGCTGCTCATCAGCGACACGACGCGAAACGGGCCGCATTGCAGCTCGACCTGGGCCATGACGGTATCCATGGTGATGCCGGTGACCAATCCGACGAACCTATTGCGGGCCGAGGACCCAACCAGCGACTGGTCATCGGGGAGCTGGGCCTGGCTGCGTGCCAGTTGGGCAAGCTCGAGTCCGTCCACGGCCACGCGACCGGAATCGTCCTTATGCGCGGTAAGGGTTCCGTTGTCGGTCCAGCGGCGAATGGTGTCGTCGCTGACTCCGAGGAAGCGGGCTGCTTCGGAGACTCGAATTTTCGGCATGATTCAATAATGCCTCATATGCGGTGATTTGAGGTTGAAATCGCCGCAAATTCCAAATGGGGAGTTTGGTGACGAGGCCAGACGTTGCTGCAGAGGGACGGGTGGTTCCTTCGTTGCGCAGTGGGTCGGGGCTGCGCGGGCTTTGCCGGGGGACTCGGTCTAGTCGCGGAAGGCAATGCGCGAGAGCAGTTCGCGCAGGGTCTCTTGTTCGGGCTTGCTCAGCATCGCCATGGCAATGGCTTCACCTTCGGCCGTGGCCGTCCGTGCCTTCTTGTAAAGCTGCTCTCCGGCCTTCGTCCCGGTGATGACCTTCGAGCGGCGGTCGTTGGGGTCGGCGGTCCGCTCGACCAGCCCCTCGCCCTCCAGCGCGTCCACCAGCGGCACGATCTGGCTCGGATCCAGCGAAAGGAATTCCGCCAGTTCGCGCTGCGTGGGTGCCAGCCCGCTGCAGGCCAGCGAGAGCACCGAGTAGGAGCGGACCTTTAGTCCCAGTGGGGCCAGGAGCCTGTTGGCGCGTGCCGATCCCAGTGAGCGGGTGCGGGCGGTGAGGAACTCGATGTCCCCCGCCAGTTCGCTGGCCAGGAATCGATCAATGGTGTTCATGGTGGTGCCCGGCTTGGTCGCCATGCTGCTGCCCCTCGGGATTGATAAGAAACTTAATCGTTGACTTTATCAAGAGTTTAAGTTGTTATGTATATAGCAAGGTTCCCACGACAGGGTCGGCGGGGGCAATAACTACCCTCGAAGGAGCAGACATGTCACTGGCTGGAAAAGTTGCAATCGTTACCGGCAGCGGCCGCGGACTCGGCCTGAGCTACGCACAAGAACTGGCCCGCCAGGGTGCCGCAGTGGTCATCAACGACGTCGATGCAGACGTGGCCGCCGAGGCCGTAGCCTCGATCAACGCGGCGGGCGGCAAGGCCGTGTCGGTCGTGGCCCCCGTCGGTTCCACCGAAACCGCCAAGGCGCTCGTGGCCTCCGCCGTGGAAAACTTCGGACGCCTGGACATCCTGGTGACCAATGCCGGCGTGCTGCGCGACAAGTCGATCCTGAAGATGACCGACGAGGACTTCGATACGGTCATTAACGTGCACCTGCGCGGCACCTTCACCTGCGTCCGCGAGGCCTACGGGTACTTCAAGGAAAACAACATCGCCGGTCGCATCATCACCATCGGCTCGCCCACCGGCCAGCGCGGGAACTTCGGCCAGACCAACTACGCCGCCGCCAAGGCCGGCATCGTGGGCATGGTCCGCACCTGGGCCATGGAAATGAAGCGCGCCGGGGTCACCGTCAACGCCGTCATCCCGGTGGCCGCCACCGCCATGACCAAGACCGTTCCGTTCTTCGCCAAGGCCGTGGAGGCCGACGAGCGCGGCGAAGCCATGCCGGACTTCTTCCGCAAGGAACTGGGCTTCGGCACCGCCGACGACGTTGCCGGGCTCATCGCCTTCCTGGCTTCCGAGGAAGCCGGACAGATCACCGGACAGGCCATCGGCGCCGGCGGAGACCGCCTGCAGCTGTGGAGCCACCCCGAGGCCATCGCCTCGGAGTTCAACGACGGCGGCTGGGACTACGAGACCTTGCAGGAACGCTTCCCGTTCGCGGGCAACCTGCAGTCGGTCGGGGAGACGTTCCCGGAGCTGCCCGCCGAGCTGCAGCCCGAACCGGCCGCCAAGTAGCAAAGGTACCCCGGCACACCATGAGCATCCGCTATGAATCCAGGATCGACCTCGACGCCATCACCGCCATCGACATGCATGTGCATCTCGAGGTCGACGAATGCGGGCACAAGGCCATGCCCGAGGACCTCTTCGAGGCCTCGGCCGCGTACTTCAAGTCCGAGGAACGCACGCCTTCGGTGGATCGCATCGCCGAGGTCTACCGCGAGGCGAAGATGGCCGCGGTGCTCTTTACCGTCGATGCCCGCACCGCGCTGGGCCACGAGCCGAACTCCATCGACGATCTGGTCGCGGGGGCCGCGCGCAACAACGACGTGCTGATCCCCTTCGGCTCGGTCGACCCGCGCACCGGTCCGGCCGCGATCACCGAGGCGCGCCGCCAGGCCACCGAGCTGGGTGTGCGCGGCTTCAAGTTCCACCCCTCGGTCCAGGGCTTTGACCCCTCAAGCGAGGATTTCTATCCGCTGTGGGCGGCGTTGGAAGAGCTCGGGCTGCCGTGCATTTTCCACACGGGCCAGAACGGCATGGGTGCCGGGCTGCCCGGCGGGCGGGGCATCAAGCTGCGCTATTCCAATCCGCTGCTGCTCGACGACGTGGCCGCGGACTTCCCGGGGCTCACCATCATCATGGCCCACCCCTCGGTCCCGTGGCAGGACGAGGCTAACTCGATCGCCACGCACAAGGCCAACGTGTTCATCGATCTCTCGGGCTGGAGCCCTAAGTACTTCCCCGAATCCCTGGTGAAGATGAGCAACAACGTGCTTTCCAGCAAGGTCCTCTTCGGCACCGACTACCCACTGATCACCCCGCAGAAGTGGCTCGGCGCCTTCGCGGGACTGCCATTGAAGGACGAGGTGCGCCCGTTGATCCTCAAGGACAACGCGGTGCGTGTGCTGGGAATGGGCAAGTCATGACCGACTTCTATCCCAGTGACCAGTACGGCTTCGCCCGGTTGCTTTCAGACGCCGAGCGCGCCGCCCTGCTGCGCCTGCGCTCCGTGCTGGATGAGCACGTGCGTCCGGTGGTCAACGACTACTGGGACCGCGGGGAGTTCCCGGAAGCGATCATTGACCCGCTGGTTGAACTGGACATGATGCGTCCGGCCGAGGTGCTGGCGGCCGGTGAAAAGGTCCGCGGACTCTTCGGCGGCTTCAGGAACTTTGAGCTGGCCCGCGTGGATGCCTCGGTCGTCACCTTCTACAACGCCCAGTCCGGGCTGTTCCGCACCACGGTGAACCTGGGCGGCAGTGCCGAACAGGTCGCCGAGCTGGACCCGCGGATCGCCTCGTACGAGTACAAGGGCGTCTTCGCGCTCACCGAACCGGAACACGGATCGGACATTGCCGGGGGGCTGGAAACCTCTGCCACCTTCGAGCCCGGGGCCGACGGCGGGCACTGGATCATCAGCGGGGCCAAGCGCTGGATCGGGGGAGCGGCCCAGGCCGACGTTCTGGCGGTCTTCGCCCGCGACACCGCGGACGCCAAGGTCAAGTGCTTCCTGGTGCCCACCGACGCCCCTGGGGTGAAACTGAGCAAGATCGAGCGCAAGACGTCCTTGCGGATCATGCAGAACGCCGACATCGAGCTTGCGGACGTGCGCGTGCCCGACTCGGCGCGGCTGGCAAACATCAACTCGTTCGCCGACGTCGCCGCCTGCCTGCGCAACATGCGCTCGGATGTCGCCTGGATCGCGGCCGGCGCCGCGGCCGGCGCGTACGAGGCGGCTTTGAAGTACGTCACCGAGCGCCACCAGTTCGGCAAACCGCTGGCTTCCTTCCAGTTGATCCAGGAAAAGCTGGCCACGATGCTCACCAACGTGACGGCGTCCCTGGCCGTCGTGGTCAGTCTGACCCAGGCGCAGGACGAGGGCATCTACAAGGACGAGAACTCCGCCATGGCCAAGATGTTCACCGCCCGCATGCTGCGCGAGACCGCAGCCTTGGCGCGTGAGGTCTGCGGGGGCAACGGCATCGTGCTCGACTTCGACGTTGCCCGCTTCCACGCCGATGCCGAGGCCATCTACTCCTATGAGGGCACCGACGAGATCAATGCATTGATCCTGGGCCGGGCCATCACCGGCATCGGGGCCTTCCGCTAGGCGGTCACGGCACCATTTAGCTCTTTTCAAACAATTCAAGACCAACCACCTTTAAAAGGAGTACCCAACATGGGCCAGACAGTTCTTTCCTACGAGCAGCTTGCAACCGCCGCCGGCACCGACCTGGGATACAGCGAATTCCGCACCGTGACCCAGGAGCAGGTCAATACCTTTGCCGACGCGACCGACGACCACCAGTGGATCCACACCGACCCGGAAAAGGCCAAGAACGGACCCTTCGGCGGACCGATTGCCCACGGATACCTTTCGCTGAGCCTTCAGATCGCGTTCTGGTCCGAGCTTTTTGATGTCACCGACGTCTCCACCCGCGTCAACTACGGCCTGGACAAGGTCCGTTTCCCGTCCCCGGTGCCGGTGGGTGCACAGATCCGCATGAAGGCAACCATCGCCGAGGTCGAAGAGGTCAAGGGCGGCTACCAGATTGCCGTTGACCAGGTGGTCGAGGTCGAGGGCGCCCCGAAGCCCGCCGTCGTTTCCCGCGGCATCTACCGGTTCTACGCCTAGGAATCGTGTCAGTGGCCGGGACCGCCTGCGGGTGGTCCCGGTCGTTGTCGTATCCGCGCACAGCTGCAGGCCGAATATAACGTCACATTCGGCGACCCCAGGTGCACAGAAGTGACAACTATTGATTTATTCAATGATTGTGTTTAGATTGTCTTATGTGGCAGGGGTCACAACTACTCGCGGTTGGGGCGTAGGTGCCTGGGCCATCATTTTTCACCAAGGAGCATTCATGAAGAAGCGGCTGTCTACCATTCTCGCCGGGGCATCGATTGCGGCGCTCGCACTGACCGGCTGCGGCCAGGGATCACCCTCCGGTTCCTCGGCTACCGACTCGGGCTCGGCCGCGGCTTCGGGTTCCGATGGGCTGACCAAGGTGGTCGTCGGGGTCCTTCCCATCGCACCGTCCGTCGCGGTGAAGTACGGAATCGACAATGGCATCTTTGAGAAGCACGGCCTGGACGTCGAACTGACGACCAGCTCCGCCGGCGCGGCGATGCTTCCGGCAGTTTCCACCGGCGACCTGAATTTCGCGGTCGGCAATCCGCTTTCCGTGCTGACCGCGGTGGACAAGGGCCTGGACATGAAGATCGTGTCGGGTTACTCCGACTCCAAGGCCGAGGGCGATGACATCAACGGCGTGGTCGTGCGAGCCGATTCCGGGATCAACAACTTTGCCGACCTCGCCGGCAAGACCACCTCGGTCAACGCGCTGAAGACCCAAGGCGACCTGACCATCATGGAATCCGCCGCCATTGACGGTGGGGACCCGAGCGCCCTGAAGTTCTCCGAGATGCCTTTCCCGGACATGGAAGCCCAGCTGGAACGCAAGAACATGGACGGCGTCTGGCTCCCGGAACCGTTCCTCTCCAAGGCCCTGGCCAACCCGGACAACAAGCTGCTGGGCTACCCAAACCAGAAGGCCATCCCCGGTCTGCCGACCATGGTCAGCTTCACCAGTGGCAAGTTCGCCCAGGACAAGCCTGAAGTCGTCGCCGACTTCAAAGCGGCCATGACCGAGACGCTCGAAACCGCCGAAGGAGACCAAGCCGGGGCGAAGGCCCTGCTGCCGGAGTTCATGAAGATGGATGCCAAGGTGGCGGAAAACCTGAAAATGGAGACTTGGGACGGCGTGGTTCCCAGCGAGCAGCTGACCAAGCTGGCCGAACTCGCCTCCAAGCACGGGTTCCTCTCCGAGGCACCTGATGTCGCGGCCATGACGGTCAATTAGTTCCCACGACCACAACGTACGAAGAAGGTGTGCCGGCCATGCGGCCGGCACCCGGGAAGGCGCCCATGCTCAACCAAGGCCTCGGCGGCTGGATCCACAAGCGCCGCGTCAAGTCGCACGACAACGCGGCCGTCATCGAAGGCGAGAAGTCGCTGAGCTATGCGCAGCTGGCGACCCGCATCGATAGGCTGGCCAATGCGCTGCGCGCACTGGGCGTGGTCAAGGGAAGCCGCGTGGCCTACCTGGGCAACAACCACTCCGCATTCCTGGAAACCCTTTTTGCCTGCGGCGGCATCGGTGCCATCTTCGTTCCACTCAACACCCGGCTGAGCCCGCGTGAACTGAACTACGCGCTGGCCGACTCGGGCAGCACCGTGCTGATCAACCCGGTCTCCCTCGATGACCTTGCGCTGGCCGCCATGGACGAAGGCCCCGTGGAGCACCACCTGGTGCTCGAGGACGAGCCGGGGGCCGACTCGGCATACGAGCGCGCACTGGCTGCGGCGGATTCCGGATACGTGGATGCCGCCGTGGACCACGAGGACCCCGCCATCATCCTGTACACCTCCGGAACTACCGGGCGGCCCAAGGGTGCGGTGCTGACCCACGGGAACATGACCTGGAATTCGCTGAACGTCCTGGTCGACTACGACGTGACCAGCGATGCCAAGGCCCTGATGATCGCGCCGATGTTCCACGTCGCCTCGTTGGGCATGGGAGCGCTGCCGACCCTGCTCAAGGGCGGCACACTGGTGCTGCAGGACAGGTTCGAGCCATCATCGGTGTTGGCGGCGATCGAACGCCACTCGATCACCTCGCTTTCAGGGGTCCCCACCACCTATCAGATGCTGGCCGAGCACGCCGACTGGGCCACCACCGACATCTCGTCGCTGCGCATGCTCACCTGTGGAGGGTCGGCGGTTCCGATGCGCGTGCTTGAGGCCTACGAAGCGCGGGGACTGGGCTTCTCCGGCGGATACGGAATGACGGAGACCGCCCCTGGAACGACCTCCCTGCAGGCCGAACGCTCCCGGTCCAAGGCCGGGTCCGCGGGTTTGCCGCACTTCTTCACCGACGTGAAGATCGTTGATCCCTCGGGGGCCGAGCTGCCGGCCGGTGAGGCCGGCGAGATCCTGATCTCGGGCCCGAACGTGATCAAGGAATACTGGCAGCTCCCGGAGGCCAGCGAAGCGGCCTTCATCAACGGGAACTGGTTCCGTTCCGGGGACATGGGGTACCTGGACGACGAGGGATTCCTGTACATCTCCGACCGACTCAAGGACATGATCATTTCGGGTGGGGAAAACATCTACCCGGCGGAGGTGGAACAGGCCATCATGGAGCTAGAAGGCGTGGCTTCGGTGGCCGTCATCGGCGTCCCGGATGAGAAGTGGGGCGAGGTGCCGCGGGCCGTCGTGGTCCCGGTTCAGGGCATGTCCATCACTGAATTCGAAATCAAGGAGCACCTGGCCGGACGCCTGGCCAAATACAAGATCCCCCGCACGGTGGTCCTCACGGACGACTTCCCACGCACTGCCAGCGGCAAGATCCGCAAAACCGACCTTCGCAAGACCTTCGGTGGGACCACCCCACCGGCACACATTCTCTAAGGACAAAGAAGCACCATGAAAAACAAACTCACACTCGCAGTCGCCGCCTTGGGGATCTTCGCATTGAGCGCTTGCGGCTCCGGCTCGCCCAGCGGCTCTGCCGATGGCTCCGCCGCCGAATCCGGAGGCGCCGGCCTGGAAAAGATCACCGTCGGTGTGATCCCGATCGTGGACACGGCCCCGATCTTCCTCGGCGATTCGAAGGGCTTCTTTGAAGAGGAGGGCCTGGACCTGGACATCCAGACCGCCACCGGCGGCTCGGCCATCGTGCCGGGGATCCAGTCCGGAAGCTACGACTTCGCCTTCTCCAACTACGTTTCGCTCATGGTCGCCAACGACAAGGGCCTGAGCATGAAGGTCGTCGCGAACGGCGTCACCACCTCCGGGAACGCTGACGGGGACTTCGGGGCCGTGGTGGTCAACGAGGATTCCCCGATCAAGACTCCCAAGGACCTGGCCGGCAAGAAGGTCTCGGTCAACAACCTCTCCAACATCGGCGACATCACCGTTTCCCAGGTCGTCAAGGATGACGGTGGAGACCCGAGCACCGTCGACTTTGTGGAGGTCCCGTTCCCGGATGCACCGGCTGCCCTGGAAAACGGCATCGTGGATGCCGCCTGGATTCTTGACCCGTTCCTGGTCCAGGCCAAGGGCGACGGTGCGCGGGTTGTGAGCAACAACTTCGCCGACTTCGACCCCGAGCTGGACATCGCCGGCTACTTCACCTCCGCCGAGAAGGTCGCCGCGGAGCCGGAGCAGACGGCCAAGTTCCAGCGCGCCATGAACAAGTCGCTCGAATATGCCCAGGAGAACCCGCAGGAGGTCCGCGACATCGTGGGAACGTACACCAAAATCGATGAGGGAACCCGAGGAAAGCTCGTGCTGCCGCGCTACCGCGTGGACATCAACACCGAAGCAGCACAGAAGCTTGGCGACGCGGCCCAGGAATTCGGTGCCATCGCCAAGCCGGTTGACTTGGAAAGCCTGCTTCCGTGATGACGCAGGTAACCGAACCAACCTCGCGCGCCGCGGCGAAGGCCAGGGCCACCCGCGCGCCATCCAAGGGATGGCCGAAGTGGGCGCTGGGGCTGATCGGCATCGTGGTGTTCCTGGGGTTGTGGGAGCTGATGCCGGCCCTTGGCGTGGTGCAGGCGCGGTATTTGCCACCCGCTTCCGAGGTCATCGCTGCCCTGGTCACGGATCTGGGGTTGACGGCGTTTTGGGTTGCCGTGGGTGACACGATGTTGGCCTGGGCCATCGGATTGGCGATCGCGGTGGTGGCGGCGCTGGTGCTGGGCCTGGTCATTGGGGTGTCGCCGTTCCTGCGGCGCTTCACGAACTCCAGCATCGAGTTCCTACGCCCGATCCCGTCGGTAGCCTTGATTCCGCTGGCGGTGCTGCTCTTTGGCATCAAGATCGAGTCCTCGCTGCTGCTGATCGTTTACGCCTGCTTCTGGCAGGTGCTGATCCAGGTGCTTTACGGGGTGGCGGATGTGGACAACGTCGCGATGCAGACGGCCCGCTCCTACGGGTTCTCCTATGTGCAGCGGGTGCGGGACGTCGTGTTCCCCACGATGCTGCCGTATTTGATGACCGGTATCCGGTTGGCCGCCGCGGTGGCGCTGATCCTGGCGATCACCGCGGAGCTGCTGATTGGGACCCCGGGGTTGGGCAAGGAGATTGCCCTGGCCCAGTCCGGCGGCGCGATTTCCGGGATGTATGCGCTGATCCTGGCCACCGGGTTCCTGGGTGTGGCCATCAACGGCGTGACGCGTGTGGTGGAGAAGCGGGTCCTGTCCTGGCACCCGTCCGTTCGTGGGGAGGCCACGGTATGAAAACGCTGAAGTCCATGGGCTACCTGCTGGGGTTGCCGCTAATCCTGCTGGCCTGGTGGTGGCTGGCCACCTCGGGCGAACCGAACTTCTTCGTCCCCACCCCCGCCAAGCTGGTGGAAACCTTCATTGACACCTGGTTCGGGGAACGGATCCTCACCGACGTGCTGCCAAGCATCATGCGCCTTCTGGTCGGCGTGCTCAGCGCGATCGTCCTCGGCGTGGTGTTGGGGCTCGCGGTCGGCCTGAACCGCACCCTGCGTGCGGTGACCGAGCCGGTCTTCGAGTTCTTCCGGGCGCTGCCGCCGCCGGTGCTGGTTCCGGTGCTGATGCTGCTGGTGGGCATCAACGACGGCATGAAGATCGCCGTGATCATTTCCGGGTGCGTCTGGCCGGTGCTGCTGAACACCATCGAGGGCGTGCGTTCCATCGACCCGGTGCAGAACGAAACCTCGCGTTCCTACGGGATCACAGGGTTCTCCCGGATCCGGTACCAGATCCTGCCCGCGGCAACCCCCACCATCATGGCCGGGGTCCGCCAGGCGCTGTCCATCGGATTGATCCTGATGGTCATCTCCGAGATGTTTGCCTCGTCCTCCGGACTGGGGTTCACCATCGTGCAGTTCCAGCGTTCCTTCGCGGTCCCGGAGATGTGGTCCGGCATCGTGGTGCTGGGCCTGATCGGCGTGGCCCTGTCCTTTATCTTCCAATGGGTCCAACGGCGCGTACTGCGCTGGTACCACGGCCTGAAAGAGGTTGAAAATGCTGTCTAAGAACCCCACATCCCACAAAGGCGGGCGTACCCTGCCCGAGGGCGAGGCACTGCTCTCGGTGCGGAACCTGAAAAAGGTCTACCACACCGATGCCGGTGACATCGAGGCGGTGCGGAACCTGACCTTCGACCTGGGCCGCGGCGAGCTGGTGTGCCTGGTCGGGCCCTCGGGCTCGGGCAAGACGACGCTGCTCAAGTGCATTGCCGGGCTGATGAATTCCACCGAGGGCGAGGTGCTGCTTGATGGCCAGAAGGTCACCGGCCCGCCGAAGAAGATGGCGGTCGTGTTCCAGGAATACGGGCGCTCCCTGTTCCCGTGGCTGCGCGTAGCGGAGAACGTCGAGCTGCCGCTGAAGAACGCCGGTGTTCCCAAGGAGGAACGCAAGCGCCTGGTGGCCGAGGCCTTGGAAGCGGTGGGGCTGGACCATGTGCCCAAGTCCTACCCGTGGCAGCTCTCCGGCGGCATGCAGCAGCGCGTGGCGATCGCCCGCGCGGTGGCGTACCAGCCCGAGGTGCTTTTGATGGACGAGCCCTTCGCGGCCGTCGATGCGCAGACGCGTGCGGACCTGGAAGACCTGATCCGCAGGGTCTGGAAGAAGCTCGGGGTGACGGTCCTGTTCGTCACCCACGACATCGACGAATCCATCTACCTGGGCGAGCGCGTCATCATCCTGTCCTCCTCGCCGACGATCGTGCAGGAAGACATCGTGATCGACCTTCCGGCCGAACGCGACCAGCTCGAGACCCGGTCCCTGCCGCGCTTCACCGAGCTGCGCCACCACGTCTACGCGGAGATCCAGAAGGCGAAGCAGGGGCACCGCCCCGAGGAAGCCATCACCATGGTCGCCAAGTAGCGAGGCCCCGGCCCTGCAGCAGTGATGCCGGCCGCCCGCCATCCTGGTAATCCGGGAATGGAGGGTGGCCGGCGTCTTTTTTGTTTTCCGGCAGGAGGGAAGATGCAATGCGGCGGGGGACTACGGACGCCGCGCGGAGCTATGCGTCGCCGGTGCGCGGCTCGGTGGCAGACCGGTCGCGGGCGAGGCATTCGGCGTCGATGACCGCGCCGAGCAGGCCGGGGAAACGTGTGTCAACGTCCTGACGGCGCAAGGTGTTCAGGATCGCGGTGCCCGCGTAGCGCTGGGTGATCAGCCCGGCTTCGCGCAACACGCGGAAGTGGTGGGTCGAGGTGGACTTGCTCACCGGCAGTTCGAAGGCGATGCATGCCTGGTCGTCGTGGCCCTGCGAAAGCTGGGCGATGATTTCGCGTCGCACCGGGTCGGCCAATGCCGCCAGGACCGTGTCCAAGGACAACGTGGTGACTTCGGGATGGGGCAACTCTCGCGCCACGTCTGGCCTCCGGACTCGACTGGTGATGAATCCCGCGCATCGCGGCTTCCCACCCATTCTATCTTGTTGTACGGCCGTCATCGTTGTACGATCGCTAGCGTACTACTTTGATCCACGGAGGAGCCCCACATGCCAAAACTGTTCGACCCGATCCGGATCAGGGATCTGGAAGTCCCCAACCGCGTGTGGATGTCACCGATGTGCACCTACACCGCGGCGCCACAGCAGGGACTTGCCGGCCGTCCCGTCGACTTCCACTATTCGCACTACACGAACCGTGCCGCCGGAGGCGTGGGCCTGGTGATGGTCGAAGCGACCGGAGTGCTGCCGGAAGGGCGGATCTCCCCGTACGACCTGGGACTGTGGGAAGACGGGCAAATCGACGACTTCACTCGCCTGGCCGCCGGCATCCGCGCCAACGGGGCGGTGGCAGGCATCCAGCTCGCACACGCGGGCCGCAAGGCCTCCGTCGATCGACCCTGGCAGGGCGGGGCACCCCTCGATGAATCGCAGCATGGTTGGGCGCCGGTGGCCCCCAGCGCGCTCGCCTTCCCCGGATACCCCGTGCCCCGCGAGCTGACGCGGGCGCAGATCGCTGCAACCGTGGCGGCCTTCGCCGATGCAGCGCTGAGGGCCGACGCCGCGGGATTCGATGTCATCGAGATCCATGCCGCGCACGGGTACCTGCTGCACTCCTTCCTCTCGCCGATCTCCAACCAGCGCACCGACGAGTACGGCGGCGCGCTTCAAAACCGTGCCCGCATTGTCCTGGAGGTCATCGACGCGGTGCGCGCGGTGTGGCCGGTGGACAAACCGGTGTTCCTGCGCGTCTCGACCACCGACTGGGTCCAGGAAAACCCCGGAGATGACCGTGATTCCTGGACTCTCGAGCAGAGCGTGCAGCTGGCCACATGGGCTGCCGAACACGGCGTCGATCTCATCGATGCCTCCTCGGGCGGCCTCGATGTGGTTCCGATCCCGCGGGACAGGGACTACCAGACCCGCAAGGCGGCAGTCGTGCGGTCCGAGTCCGGTGTTCCGACAGCCGCGGTCGGCCGCATCGAGGACCCCGCTTTCGCCGAGGAACTTGTCGTTTCCGGTGGCGTCGATGCGGTGTTCGTGGGCCGTGCCCTGCTGCGCAACCCGTCGTGGGCCAATGATGCGGCGCTCGAGCTGGGTGCAAGCCCGCGGTTCATAGAGCAGTACGCCTACACCCTGTAATCCCGAACGACTTGGCGCCTAAGTTGGGTCAACACGTGGAAAAGAACCAAGACATGAAGGTATTCCAGATCGGTGCAGCAGGTGGCGTGGGACGTCGCCTCTCGGCACTGCTTGCCGCCCGCGGCGTGGCGGCAACGGGGATGCACCGCAAGCCCGAGCAGGCCCAAGCCATCACGAAGACCGGGGCGATCCCGGTGCCAGGTGACCTGATCACCGACAGTGTCAAGGAATTGGCCGCGAAGATGGCCGGGCATGACGCCGTGGTGTTTTCCGCCGGCGCCCACAGCACCGGAATGGACCAGACATCCCTGATCGACGGGAAGGGGCTGGAGAAGGCCGCCGATGCCGCGGCGCTGGCCGGCGCATCCCGTTTTGTACTCGTCTCGGCCTTCCCCGAATCCGAGCGGGGCAAGGACCCAAGCGAGGGCTTTGAGCATTACATGCGGGTTAAGAAGGCCGCCGACATCCATCTGGCCCACACCGACCTGGACTGGGTCATCGTGCGCCCCGGATTGTTGCGCGACGAGGACGGCGACGGATTGGTGACCGCCGGACCGGCGATCGCCTACGGGGACGTGCGGCGCGGCAACGTCGCGGCGTTCATCGACGCGGCACTGCACGAACCCGGGCTGTCACGGGTCATCGTCGAGCTCACCGACGGGTCCACACCGGTGGCCGACGCGGCGGCACGGATCGCCGCCTCCACCGGCGCACGCCGGTAGGCAGAACCCCAAGTGGCCGCCGTTCCCACGCTTGGGAACGGCGGCCACTTTCTCGGCTGCTGGGGTGCCTACTTCCCGTAGGAAGTGCGCCACCCGCCCTGGTATTCGGCCCGGGCCACGGTCGAGTACGGCACCGGGCTGACCACCACGCGGGCCTCGAACTGGCGGTGCGGCTCAACGGTGGTCTTCTTCGTCCCGCCGTCCGGTTCGCCCCACACCACCCGCAGCTCGGTGCCCTCCGGTACATCCGGATCGACCACGGCCAGGGACAGGCCCCGACGCTCGTTGGAGCTGTAGCCGGTGAACATGGACAGCCCCACGGTCTTGCCATCTGCATCGATGACGCGGTCGTAGTTCGAGGAGCCGTAGTTGGCCAGCGGAAGGTCGAAGTACTTGTAGGGGACGGCGTCCGGATCCAGCGTCGAGGTCAGGATCGTGCCCAGGTCCTCCGCGTTCCAGGCCAGGGTGACCTTTTTGCGTTGGGTGGCGGGGTCGATCTTTTCCAGCGCCTCGCGGCCGATGAAGTCGTGGTCGAACTTCACGAAGGACCCGTATCCGAGCTCCCAGGGCGTGTGGTAATAATCCTCGATGTCCGCCGAGTCGAAGCTGCCGGCCACGGCGTTGGTGGCCTCGTAGCTGTCGGCTCCCAGCCATTCGCGGTATGGGCGCAGCTCTTCACCGGTGTAGATTCCCGGCAAGGGAGAAGGAATCCACCCGGATTCCAGGGTGTTCGAAGGATAGGCCCGCGCCCCGACCGGCATCATGCCGAACTCCGCACCGGCTTCCAGCACCGCCTCGCGGATCAGGTCGTAGGACTCGTACGGACCCCAGATCTCCAGCCCGGGCGCCCCCGCCATCCCGTGGCGCAACGTGCGTACTTTTTGGCCGGCGATGGTCATGGTGTCCATGGAAAAGAAGCGCTGCTTTTCCAGCGGCTCCCCGTTCAGCTTCTCGATGATGTTCCAGGCCTGTGGACCCTGGATCTGGAATCGCCAGTACGTGCGTCGCACCGGCTTGCCCATGGGCCGGGAGGGCGAGCGGCGATCCACCTCGATCTGCACGTCGTATCCGCCGGTCTCGGACTGGAAGAGCAACCAGTTGGCGGCCGGCGCCCGGCCCACATAGACGTATTCGTCCTGCTCCTCGTGGAACAGGATGCCGTCGCCGATGACGTGGCCTGCGGGAGTCGTGGGTACATATTGTTTGGCTCGGTTCACCGGGAAGTTGGAAACGCTGTTGATGGCGGTGTCGGAGATCAGCTTCAGGGCGTCGGGGCCCTTGATGAAGAGATTGTCCATATGGTGGGTCTGGTCGTAGAGCACGGCGGTTTCCCGCCAGGCCCGCTGTTCGGTGCGCCAGTTCGAGAACTCCGGGGCCACGACCGGATAGACGTAGGCGCCAAGCTGGGAATTGCGCAACAGCTCGACGGTGTTTCCGGCGGCATCCAGGACGTCTTGTAGGTTCTTGGGTGACATGCGAGAAGGCTTCCTTTCCTTGGGGGAGCGGTGCCCGCAACGACGGGGTCCGCCCTGGAACTCGAAGGCGCAGCCTACCGGCCGCTACCCTGACCCTAAGCCACCCAACTCACTAAGTCGATAGCTATTCACACGAAAATCAGGCCGCGCCCGCCCGACGGTGATCGAGGTGAGGGTCCACAGGTTGGCGAGGCGCAAAAGATTAGTTCCAAACTCTCCCCAAATCACTATCAAAATAGGTAGTATGCGACGTACATCACTCGTCATTCGGGGAGACCCCCGAGAATCCTGGAGACCAGCATGAAAAAGATCAAGGGGGCCCTGGCCCTGCTTGCGGCATTGAGCCTGGCCGCCTGCGGCAGCGGATCGCCGTCGAGCGGCCCGGCCGAATCGTCCACGGGGGCGGCGACCGGCAGTGGTGCGGCCACCGCGCTGGAACAGATCGAGGTTGGCGTGATCCCGATCGTCGACGTTGCCCCGATCTACCTTGGCGTCAAGGAGGGGCTCTTTGAAAAGGAAGGCCTAGACGTCAAGCTGACCCTGGCCCAAGGCGGAGCGGCCATCGTCCCGGCCATCACGAGCAAGCAGATGGACTTCGGCTTCTCGAACGTCACCTCCATGATCGTGGCCCGTTCAAAGAACCTGCCACTGAAGATGGTGGCACCCGGGGGCAGCTCCACCGGCGACACCAAGGCGGACTTTGCCGCGGTGATGACCAAGCCGGACAGCGGCATCAAGGACATCAAGGACCTGGTGGGAAAGAAGGTCGCCGTGAACACCCTGAACAACATTTCCGACTCCACCATCAGCGAGGCCGTGAAGCTGGCCGGCGGAGACTACACGAAGGTTCAATTCGTGGAGATGGGCTTCCCCGACATGGCGGCACAGCTCGCTGCCGGCAACGTCGATGCGATGGCGGCGGTCGAACCCTTCGTGACCATCTCCGAGGCCGACGGAAACGTTCCGGTCTTCTCCAACTACGCCGAGCCGGTCGATGACCTGACCGTCGCCGTCTACTTCACCTCGGATGAGTACATCGAGGAGAATCCCGAAACGGTGGCCAAGTTTGCCCGGGCCATGATTGCCTCGCAGAAGTTCGCCGATGAGAACCCGGATAAGGCCAAGGCGGTTCTGCCCGACTATACCTCGCTGGAACCGGACGTGATTGAGAAGCTCACGATGCCCCGCTTCTACACCGAGGTGAATGAGGCTTCCATTGAGAAGATTGCCGAGATCTCGCTGGACCGCGGGCTCATCGAGCAGGTCCCGGATCTTGCGGCACTGATGCCTGTCAAGTAGCACGCAGCTGACATGACGGCGGTGGCCCGCCGGGAATGGGATTTCCCGGCGGGCCACCGTTGTCGCATGTTGTTGGGCGTCAGTGATGTGCGGCGACCCAGTCCGCGGTCGTCTCGATGCCGCCGAAGGTGTAGAAATGCAGCTTGACCTCACCGTGGACTTCCGAATCATAGTGCCGTGCCAGATCGGCGATAAAGCGCTCGGGACCGGCGGTCCCGAGCAGATTGCCCAACGAAAACCCGTAGCGCTTGGCGACCCCGGCGGAGGAGACCACCCCGAACCTTCGTGCGTAGCCCAGCAGACGCTTGATTCCCGCGGGGCCCGGGACTCCGATGCGCGCCGGCAGCGTGATTCCACGGCCACGCAGCTCAGAGAGCCAGTCCAGCACCGGAACGGTGTCGAATCCGAACTGGGTGATGATTTCCCCCTGCAGGCCCTGCTCTCGCAACGCTGCGTTCTTGGCCTCGAGTGCGGACCAAAGGGATTTGGCCTCGATATCAGCGTGGCCATCGGGATAGCCGGCGATCGACACCTTTTCCACGCCGAATGCCTCGAGCCGGCCGGAGGTGATCAGCGACAGGGAATCGGGAAAGGGGCCGAGGGGCTCGGCCGGATCGCCTCCCACGGCAAAGACGTGGCTTGCCGCCTCGACTTGCCCCAATGCCTTGAGGAAACCGTCAAGTTCAGCGTGGGATGAAAGCCTGCGGGCCGAAATGTGCGGCACGGGATGAAGTCCGGCCTTCTTGACGGCCGCGGCGGCCGCCACCCGCATCTCCAAGTCCTCGTTGCCTAGAAAGGTGACGTTGACCGGGGTTCGGGGCGGCAGTGCGGGTGCCGCAGCCTCGAGTGCCGGGATGTCCTTGCCTGTCATTTCCAAGGAAAATCCGGCTAGCAGGTCGCCGACCGTGACGCTGGAATGGTCCGTTGCCATCGGTGTAGCCCCTTCCGTGCCCCGTGGGGCAGATCGACGTCATTGCCTATGTCCATAGGTATATCCCGGATGCCGGCCAGTGTCCATGGCCCGAGGTGGTGCGGCGGCACAGCGCAGTGCTCGAGGTAGACATCCGACTACGGGCTCTGGCCGTCATCAAGGGCTATGCGATGTTAGTCCGCTGGGGGCGAGGGGAGTCGCTGCTCGCTGTTGAGCCGATCGACGAGCTTGAGCCCGCGCCGCGCCCAGGCGATCTCGGCTTCGGCCTGAGTGATGAGTCCCTCGTAGGTGAAGGTCTTGTAGGCCTTGGTCTTCTCGCGGTCCGCATCTGAAGTCTTGGACAGGCGCCGGTTGAGCATGGCGCTGGTGCCGTCTTCTATCTCCGTGATCTTTTCCCGCCACTGTTCCAGCAGTCCGGTGTGGTGCTCGATGTGGACGCGCAGTTGTTCCTTGGCTGCCTCCGGGTCCGCCCATTCCAAGTAGGCGGCCTTCAGGTGCGCGGGGTCGCGGGTGCGCGCGTATTCCAACGGGGTGTTCATCCAGGTCCTGAATGCCGCCTTGCCCGCCTCGGTGACGTGGTACTGGCGTTTCTTGCCGCGCGGGCCCCAGGGGATCTCCTCGCCCTCGAGCAACCCCTCGGATTCCATGCGCTTGAGCTCCGGATAGATCTGGGAGTCGGGGGCATGCCACACATGTCCGACCGAGGACTCGAACTGCTTGTGCAGGTCGTATCCGGTCATCGGTTCGACGACGAGCAGGGCAAACAATGCGTTACGGAGACTCATGGCAACTTTCCTCGGACGCGGGTGTTGCAAATCACTATATCCGCAGTTAGTCTTTGACCAACGCCACTAACTATGTCGATAGGTAGTTAGCTACCGTATCGAAAGGAAAATCCCATGACCGTCGTCTCCGCCACCAGCTCCACCACCAACAAGGTCCTGCCACACCCGCTGAACGCCTGGTACGTGGCCGGCTGGGACCACGAAGTCACCCGCAAGCCGATGTCCCGTCGCATTGCCAATCGCCCGGTGGCGCTTTACCGCACCGAGGACGGCAAGGTCGTTGCGCTGGCCGATGCCTGCTGGCACCGACTGGCCCCGCTGTCAAAAGGCAAGACCGTGGGCAAGGACGGGATCCAGTGCCCATACCACGGCATCGTCTACAACTCGGCCGGTCGCTGCGTCTCCATGCCCGCCCAGGAAACCATCAACCCGTCCGCCACGGTTCCGTCGTTCCCCATCGTGGAGCGCTACCGTTACGTGTGGATCTGGATGGGCGACCCCACACTGGCCGACCCGGACCTGGTGCCGGACATGCACCAGATGACCAGCGACGAATGGGCAGGCGACGGGCTGACCATCCACGCGGCCTGCAACTTCCAGTTGGTGCTGGACAACCTCATGGACCTCACCCACGAGGAATTCGTCCACTCCTCCTCGATCGGGCAGGAGGAGCTGAGCGAGTCCGACTTCGTCACCGTGCGAGAGGGCAACAAGGTGACGGTCACCCGCTGGATGCGCAATATCGATGCCCCGCCGTTCTGGCTGAAGAACATGCGCGACAAGTTCCCCGGCTTCGAGGGGAAGGTGGACCGCTGGCAAATCATCAACTTCGAGGCCCCCTCCACCATCAACATCGACGTGGGCGTGGCCAAGGCCGGAACCGGCGCGCCCGAGGGCGACCGCAGCCAGGGCGTCAACGGGTTCGTCATGAACACCATCACCCCGGAAACCGACAGGTCCTCCCACTACTTCTGGGCGTTCATGCGCAACTACGCACTGGACAGCCAGCTGATCACCACCCAGCTGCGCGACGGCGTGCACGGGGTCTTCGGCGAGGACGAGGAAATGCTCATGGCCCAGCAGGCGGCCATCGACGCCAACCCCGACTACGAGTTCTACAACTTGAACATCGACGCCGGCGGCATGTGGGTGCGCCGCATCCTCGAATCCATGCTGGCAGCCGAAGGGCGTCTGGCAGTCTCCGCCTAACGGCGCGACAGACCTGACACGGACGGAAAACGGACAAGAACCATGGCTGCAACAAACATCGAAACCTGGCAATCGGCAACCGTCATCGAGACCATTCCCGTGGCCGACGGCATCGCACGCATCGTGCTCGAGCCCTCCCTGCCGATCAAGGCCGAACCCGGATCGCATATCGACCTCATGGTCGAGATCAACGGGGAGCCGACCAAGCGCTCCTACTCGGTGGTCGAATCCACCGACGACGGAACTCGCCTGGTGATCAGCGTAATGAGGGCGCCGCTTTCGCGCGGTGGCTCGATCTTCATGCACGGGCTCGTGGCGGGCCAACGGCTGGAAATCACCCAGCCCCTGCAGAACTTCCCGCTGCGCGTCGGAGCGCAGCGCTACATCCTGCTCGCCGGCGGCATCGGCATCACCGCCATCGCCAACATGGCCGCGGTGCTCAAGCGGCTCAAGGCCGACTACACCCTGGTGTACGTCGGGCGCAGCCGCGGTGCTATGGCCTACCTAGGCGAGCTGGCAGAAGTACACGGGGAAAGGCTGCAGGTCCACGTCGATGACGAGGGAAGCTCGCTGAAGGTCGCCGAGCTGGTGGGGCGCGCGGACGCCGGCACCGAGCTGTACATGTGCGGGCCCATCCGCCTGATGGATGCGGTGCGCCGCACCTGGGTCGAACGCGAACTGGACCTGCCGAACCTGCGCTACGAGACCTTCGGCAACAGCGGCTGGTACGACCCCGAGGAATTCATCGTCAAGGTTCCGAAGCTCGACCTCGAGGTCAGGGTCCCGCAGGGCCGCTCCATGCTCGAGGCCCTCGAGGACGCCGGGGCGGAGCTGATGTTCGACTGCCGCAAGGGCGAATGCGGTCTCTGCGAGGTGCGCATCATTGAGCTCTCCGGGACCATCGACCACCGCGACGTGTTCTACTCCGAACGCCAGCAGCGGCTCTCCACCAAGATGAACTGCTGCGTCTCGCGCGCCGTCACCTCCGCCACCGGTGCCCGCTCCGACGCGGCCCACGCGGGCCCGGCCGTCATCACCATCGAGCCGAACTAGCCCCTTCCCCGAGCGATACATCGCCCCCAAGAATCCAGTCGGGAGCCTTGGGGGTGATTTGCCGAACCCAAATCACGGAAGTCCACCCCAACCCCGAGCGCGTTGATCTTTTCGGCGATTCCGGGCATTCAACCGGTAATGACGGAACGAGCCGGCGGGTAGCAATAACAGCAATAGTGGGGAAGAAACCACTCGAAAAGACCGGCAAGGGCACAGACTCCAACCCCGTCCGCCCTCGACTTCGTGGCAACGATCGACATCGAGGTCAGCCCAACCATCGATATCGGCACCACTGCCCAGGGCATCCTTCGTGTGGCACCGATCCGCGGGGGCAGGGTGAGCGGATTCGGGAAGTCCGGGAAAGTGCTCGACGCTGGAGCCGACTTCCAACGGTACCCGACGGCCGACCTCGCGCACTTGGAGGCGAACTACGTCCTCGAGCTGGACGATGGCCACCGGATCCTGGTGGAGAACCGTGCCGTGCGCTCGGCAGACCCCGAGGACCTGAACCGAATGATCGCCGGTGAGACAGTGGAGCCGTCACGTGTCTATTTCCGTTGCGTTCCGGCTCTTTCCGCCGATGACTCGGGACCCCACGCGTGGATGAACCGCACGCCGTTCGTCGGTCACGGCGAACGCATCGCTACCGGGGTCCTCATCGACGTGTTCCGCGTTCGGTAGGCATCCCGCCACAGGTCCGCATGGGGCCGGGCACACCGATGCGGCTGCCAACCCAAGGAAGCTGTGTACCGGCCCGGCATGTACACAGCTACTTCAATGTTCTGCGGGTCAGCCGACGACCGCGATTGCATTGGCATGTGCCTTGGGATCGAACCCCGGCTCGCGGCATTGCTCGGGTGTCACCCCGGATCCATGGTCCAAGATCTCATTGGCGGCAACGTGGTCGCCCGGTCGATTGACGGATTGGACCGCAGTGAGCGTGTCCGAGTTGAAGCAGAAGACTGAGAGCTTGCTGTTTTCCGGATTTCCCCTGAACACCGTTTCGTTGCCCGGGGATGCCAAACCTGCAATTTGCAGGCGTGCATTACCTTGGATTGGCCGGAACCACGGACGACGCACGTTCTCCCTCGGTGTAGATGTCGGGATCTTGGGTTCACGGCCTCTCATTCACGATGATTCCGATCTCGAATGTCTGGCCCGCGCACTGCGCCATTGCCTTATGGTGAGCAACGCCGAGATCTACCACCACCAGATTCACCGGACATCGAGTACTGGTTCTCTAAACGACTGAACCAGTCAGTTGAACCGGAAATGCCCGGGACAAACCGTTCAACACGGTTTGTCCCGGGCATTGGTCCGCATGTGCGGGTGGCTCAGCTTTGGATGGCCGCGCTGCTTTCGCGGCGGATCGGTTCGGCAGTCGGGCCATGAGCAACGGTGCCCATGTCCGCATCCAGGTTCTGGATATCGGATCCGGAGCGGTCCTTGGAATACAGCAGGGCAACCAGCGACATGGCCGAGAAGGACATCCACAGCAGGGCAACCAGCCAGAGGTCCCCGCCACCGGCAATGACCAGGGCGGTGGCGATCATGGGGGTGAACCCGGCGCCCAGCGTCGATGCCATTTGGTAGCCGATGGAGGTCCCCGAGTAGCGCACCGCAGTCGGGAAGAGCTCGCCGGCGAAGGCACCGTAGGGGCCTGAGGTGAAGCCCTGAACCAGGCTCAGGCCCAGCACAATGGCCAGCATGAACGCCATGGTGCTGCCCATGTCGAGCAATGCCATCACCGGGAAGGCCAGGACGATTGCTCCGGCGTTGCCCCAAATGAGGATCTTTCGCCGGCCGAGCCTATCGCTGAGCTTCGAAGCGGTGATGATGGCCAGCACCGTGAAGACGCCGCCGATGGCCTTGATGTTCAGCACCTCGGTCTGGGCCAGGATGGCCTGCTGCACGGCGAAGGAGATCGCCCAGGCACCCATAAGACCCTGTGCCATCTGGCCCGAAAGTCCCGAAACCATGGCGATCAGCAGCGGCTTGCGGTGATCCCGGAACAGTTCTGCCACCGGGATGCGCCTCTTGGACTTCTCGGAAGCCGCGGAAACCTCGGTGAAGATCTTGGACTCGGACACCCGCATGCGGATGAAGATGGCCAACATCATCAGTACTGCGGAGAACACGAACGGGACACGCCAGCCCCAGGCCAGGAACTGGGCCTTGGGCAGGGTGGACATGGCGGAGAGGATCAACGTGCCCAGAATGGTTCCCGCGGGTGCGCCCATGTAGGCAAAGGCCGATGCGAAGCCACGGGAACTCTTTTTGGAGTTCTCGAAGGCCAGGAGCATCGCCCCGCCCCATTCCCCGCCCACGGCCAGGCCCTGGAAGATGCGCAGCGAAACCAGCAGGATGGGAGCCCAGACGCCGATCTGTGCCGTTGTCGGCAGCAGCCCGATGAGGGTGGAGGCGATGCCCATGGCCAGGACCGTGGTGATCAGGATGGCCTTGCGGCCGATCTTGTCGCCCAGGTTGCCGAACAGGAATGCCCCCAGCGGCCTGGCAATGTAGCCCACGGCCAGGGTCCCGAAGGATACGAACAGCGCCGCATTCGGGTCGAGCCCCGCAAAGAACACCTGGTTGAACACAATGCCTGCGGCCGTGGCGTAGAGGATGAAGTCGTAGTATTCGACGGCCGTTCCCAGGAAGCTGGAGAACAGGATCCGGCGCATCTCCCTTGGACTGGCGTGATAGACCGTTCCTTCCGGTGCCGGGCTTGCGGGGACGGAACTGCTGCTGTGGCTCATGGCTAAGTCCTTTCAGTGCGTGACGTTGGATGCTAGCGACTGGTGGTGCTGGGCTCTGAAGCAGGCGCGGCGGCGCGGGCTGCGGGGCCGAAGGGGATGACCTGGAGGTCATCGGGAATCGAGAGGGGTCCTTCGAAGGCCGTGCGGGCTTCTTCCCACGCTTCCGGAGGGGAATAGCTCGGCACGAGGTGGTGCAAGGCCAAATGCGCGACTCCGGCATCGGTGGCGATGCGACCGGCTTCGGCGGCCGTGGTGTGGGCACGGCGGTGGTGGTCCATCGTCGCCTGCAGCATCTGCGCGTCGGAGTATTGTGCGGCGAGGACTTCCAGGTTGATGGCCTCGTGCAGCAGCAGGTCGGTGCCCCGGGCCAACCGCACCATGTTGGCGCACGGAGCCGTGTCCCCGGAAATGGTCACGGAGCCGCCAACGGTCTCGAAGCGGAACGCGTAGGCGGGTGCCGTGGGGTGGTGTGAGACCAATATGGCGCTCACCGTCACGTTCCCATCCCGGAAGACTTCGATTGGTTCCATCTCTGGTGCCACATTGATATCGGGATCGAAGCCAAGCCCTTCGGGCAGCTGGATCTCCCTCGGATCGAACTGCACCGCGGGAGAAACCGCCAGTGAATCGAAGATGCGGTCGTTGCAATCAGTCGCATAAGCGGACAGGATGCCCGAGACCAGGCCCTCGATGCCCGGGGTCGGGCGGTTCGGGGCAATGGGCGTCGGGGTGGTGGTGGCCCGCGGGGAAAGCGGGGGAAGCTTGCCGCGGTCGCCCGGTCCCACGACGGGGATCGGTCCGCGGGGGCTGTTCTTGAGCTCGAACGCGCCGAAGAGCAGGAGCGAGGGCAGGTCAACAGTGTGGTCGGAATGCATGTGGGTAATGAAGATGCCGCCGAGGTCGGTCATGGACAGGCCCGCCGCATTCGCCTGGCGTCCGGCGCCCTGCCCGCAATCGACCAAGTACCAGGTCTGACCCACCACCACGGCGGTGGCTATGCCAAACCTCGGTGTCCCCTCGTGGTCCTTCCACCAGCGCGGGCCACCCGCAGTTCCCAAGGTGACAACGTAGGGAATCAGCGGCACGTGCTTGGTTTCGGTCATGGTGAAGGTTCTCGCTTTCGGCGGGTGCAAAGAGGGGTGTCGGTCCTGCCGGACTCCGGTAGGGGAGGCGGGGGCGACTGCTTGCTTCCTTCCAGTGTGGTGGCGTCGATCACATTTGCCTAGCTAGTATTACTGGACAAGGCCATAAGGAGAACTAATGAGCGAAGTAACGCTGCGACAACTGGAGTATTTCGCTGCGGTCGCCGAAACCCAGTCGGTCACCAACGCGGCCCGCTTGTGCCATGTCAGCCAAGGTGCGGTCAGTCTGGCGTTGGGGCAGCTTGAGCATGCGCTGGGGGTGACACTTGCCATGCGGCAACGCGGACGTGGCATAGCGCTGACACCGGAAGGCCAGGAAGTGGCAACGCGTGCGCGGTTCATCACCGAGCAAGTCGAGCGGCTGCGCGAAGCCGTCGCCCAGGTGCACACCGGTTTGTCCGGGCGGTTGGCCATCGGCGTTTTCACCACTGTTGCCGTCCACGTGGTCCCGCACTTGATTGACTGGTTCTGCACCCGGCACCCGGACGTCCAGTTGGTGTTCGTGGAGGGCAGCGGTCCGGAGATCCAGGAAGCCCTGTTTGCCGGACGCACACAGCTGTCCATTGGCTACGAGGCGCAATTCGGGCAGGACTGCGACAGCGAGGTCATCCACGAATTCCATCGCAAAGTGCTCTTGAGCCCGTCGCATCCACTGGCGGAGTTCGACGAGATCAGTTTCGCGCAGCTGGCCCAATACCCTGCGGCGTTTCTGGACCTGGAGCCCGCACTGCAATATACATTGGCCGAATTCCAGCGCTATGGGGTCAGCGCAAATGTGGGCTGGTTGTTGGCAAATGTTCCATCGATCCACTCCGTGGTGGGCCGTGGATTGGCCTACTCGCTGCTCATGCAGCCCGCCGAAAGCAGTGTGGAAGACCGACCCCTGGTGTTCCGCCCACTTTCCGATGCGACGCATTCAAATTCCTTGGTGGCGGCGATGCCCGTTGGCATCAGCCGAAGCGCCATGGTCTCGGAGGCAGTGGCCTGTCTGCATGCCCAATGGACGTGACGTCGTTCGGGCAGGGTGCCTCACGGACGGCAGTCCGTGCAAAAACATTCCACCGCGGAACTTGCCCCTGTTGTCACGGACGGCGCAACGGACCCCCGCCAAATTCCGCACGAGGAAGGCCTCGGGGTCGAGCCGGATTCCCTCGATCCCGGAAACATATCGACGGCGGTGCAGCCGGGGTCAAGCCATCTCGATAGCCCGCACACCCAGCGCATAATCGCTCCTGGCCGCCTTGCCGGTCCGGCGAAGGATTGCCGTGACCAGTTTTTCCGGCTGTTCGTGGTCCGGAAGGGCGGCAAGATACGCCTTGTGCGCGCCGAGCGAGGCGACTGCGCGGTCCACCGACTGCTTGCCGACGGGTATGGCGTGGGTGTCTTGGGAACCGGCGACCAGCAGCAAGGGGACTGCCCACGCTTTGGACCCCTCACCCGTGCGCTGGGTGCGAAAAAGCCAGGGGTTGGCGGCATCCCGGATTGCGTCCACGACGGAAAGGCCCGCAACCCTGTGGTCCACGTGGTTGATCCCCCACGGGGTCTCCAGGTCCCAGGTCATGGTCACGACCACATCGGGTTTGAACCGGCGGATGTGGTGGACTATCCGTTCCCGCAGCGCGAGCCCCGGCTCCAGCAGCCCATCGGGAAAATCCAGGATGGCAAGGTCCGTCACCCCCACGAGTTCGCAGGCACGCTTTTGCTCCTCGGCACGCAGCGGGCCCGCGATTCCCGGGTCCATCGTGCGTATGCCTGCTTCGCCGGAGGTCAGCAAAAGGTAGCCCACCTCGATTCCCCTGGACGTCCACTCGGCCACGACAGCCGAGGCCCCGTATTCCATGTCATCGGGGTGCGCCACCACGCACAACACGCGCTGTATGGCTGAATCGTCCAAAATCGGCAGCGGGATAGTCTGCCCGGCATGTTCTGGATCCGCGGAATTGTTGCCCATTCATTGAGTGTAGGGGCTCGGTGGATTGCGCGGGAAGCTGGATTGGCCGGATCCCCGGCGGGCGCCCCGGGGGACACGACGCGGCAATTTAACTGTCCGCACCCGGGCCCAACGCCCGCGAGATGCCGCGTGCCGCGGTGCGCAAGGCCATGACGGCGGCAGGCAACAGGTCCGCCCCGCGCGGTACCACCACGGCCAAAACCGCCAGTGCATATCCGCGCTCGTCGAGGATCGGTACCGCGGCCCCGGTGGTGTCGGTGTCGATGAAGCCGTCGAAGGTCGCGTATCCGGTGCGCCTGATCTCGGCCAGTTCGTGCCGCAGCCTGGGGTGCTGGCCGAGCATGGTTTCGCCGTGGCGTTCCAAATACCCTTCCAGCACATTGGCGGGGGAGTAGGCCAGAAGAGCCATGCCCATGGAAGTCAGGTGCACCGGCATGCGCCCGGCGACATTGGCCTGGTTGACCACCGAGCCGGGGCGGGAAAGCCGCTCGATGACCAACACGTCGTCCTCGTGCAGCACGGCGAGCTGGGTATTTTGCCCCACCAGCTGGTTGATGTCCTCCATGAAGGGCAGTGCCGCTTGGCGCAGGTTGAGCGTGGAGGCGCTGCGGTTGGCCAATTCCCACAGCCGCAGTCCCAGGCGTACCTGCCCGTCGGAATCGCGGGCCAGCAGGCCGTGCGACACCAGGTTCTCCAACAATCGGTAGGTGGTTGCCCTCGGCACATCGGCCCGGCGGGCCAGCGCATTGACCGTCAACGTGGGATTTTGCGCGTCAAAGGCATCAAGGATCCGCACGAGGCGGTCCAGCATCGAGTCCCCGCTCGGAGAATTGGCCATGAAACCACTGTAGAACAGTCGGCTTGCCCCGTTTGCCCCGGGGGATCCGTGGGCCGGCGACGGCCCTCGCGGGGTGGTCCAGGCTCCCTGCATCGCGAATCAGGGTCGGCGGCGCGGTCGCTGGAGATTAAGGTAACCACGGCCAATCTTCCTGATCCGAGGAATGAAAGCCTACGATGATGAAGCAAGACAACCAGGTGCACACCGGTCTATCCGACCGCCGCTCATTGGGTTTGACAAGCGGTTCTTGATTTTTTGGACGGCCAACCGGCAACACCCTGGTCCACAGAACAAAGGAGAACCACGTGGCCGAGCCAGAAGACCCACAGATGTCGGGGAGCGAGCGGCCCCAGCCCATGGTGGAGCGCAGCCGCTTCGGCGTCAGTGAACGGCGCAAGGACCCGGTCGCCGAGGAATTCCGTGCCCCGATCACCAGCACCGAACTGAGCAAGGGGCCCGGCGAACTCGTCGAGCATGCTGGCCCCACGGTCAACTGGCGCGTCTTCCTGATCTCCGCGGCCATCATCCTCGCCTTTTCCATCTGGGCCATCATCGTGCCGGACAACGCTGCTGCCTCGATGCGGGCGGCTGTCTCCTGGATCTCGATCAATCTCGGCTGGTTCTACGTCGTGACGGTCACCCTGGTCGTCCTTTTCGTCCTCTGGGTTGCCTTCTCCAAGGAGGGCAGCGTCAGGCTGGGACCCGACCACTCGCGACCGCAGTACAACCTCTTCACCTGGGTTGCGATGCTCTTTGCCGCCGGCGTGGGCATCGACATGCTCTTCTACTCGGTGACCGGACCCATCACCCAATTCATCGCCCCGCCCTCCGTCGACGCCGAGTCGGCCGCCGCAGCCCAGGACGCGGTCGTGTGGACGATGTTCCACTACGGCATCGCCGGCTGGTCCATGTATGCGCTGCTGGGCATGGCCATGGGCTACTTCGCCTACCGCTGGGGCATGCCGCTGTCGATCCGGGCCGCGCTCTACCCGCTGCTGGGCAAGCGCGTGCGGGGAGTGACGGGCGATGTCATCGACATCTTCGCCCTGGTCGGCACCGTGTTCGGCGTGGCAACCTCGATGGGCATCGGCGTGGTGCTGCTCAACGTCGGGTTCTCCTGGCTCTTCGGCCTGCCCGAGGGCCTGGCCCTGCAGATCGCCCTGGTGCTGGTGGCGGTCATCATGACCATTGCCGCCTGCACTTCCGGGGTCGACAAGGGCATCCGGCTGGTCTCCGAGCTGAACCTCTGGTCTGCGGCGGCCATGATGCTCTACATCCTGATCACGGGCAAGACGTCCTTCCTGCTCACCGCCCTGGTGGAGAACATCGGGCGCTTCATCTTCACGCTGCCCGAACGCACCCTGCAGACCTTCGCCTACGAGGACGGCGGGGCCGAGTGGATGGGCAGCTGGACCCTCTTCTTCTGGGCATTCTGGCTGGCCTGGGGCCCATTCGTCGGGCTCTTCCTGGCCCGCATCTCGCGCGGGCGCACACTGCGCGAATTCGTCATTGCCGCGATCACCGCACCGGTGCTCTGCGACTTCTTCATCGTCTCGATCTTCGGCAACAGTGCCATGAGCGAGGTGCTGGGCGGCAACACGGAATTCGCGAAGCTGGCCATCGAGAGCCCTGAACACGGCTGGTACGCGCTGCTGGAGATGTTCCCCGGCGCCCCGTTCCTGATCGGCCTGGCCACGCTCTCGGGCCTGCTTTTCTACCTGACCAGCGCCAACTCCGGCGCGATGATCATGTCCAACTTCTCCTCATCCATCCCCGACCCCTCGCAGGACGGGGCCAAGTGGCTGCGCATCTTCTGGGCGCTGGTCACCGCGGTGCTGACCGTGGCGATGCTGATTGCCGGCGGGGTGACGACCATGGAGCACGCGACGCTGATCTTCGCGCTGCCGGTGACGATCATCGCCTACCTGGTCATGGCATCCTTCTCCAAGGTCCTGCGGATGGAGCGTGCCGAGCGCGAGGGCCAGGTCATACGCCGCCGCTCGGTCGCCGCGCACGGCGGTGCCGCCCCGGAGAAGACCTGGCGCCAACGGATGGCGCAGCTGCGCGCCTACCCGTCCAACAAGGCCGTCGCGCAGTACGTGCAGCGGACCATCCACCCGGCCCTGGAAGAGGTGGCGGGCGAGTTCAACGAGCTGGGCTACCAGGCGGAGCTGACCTCCACGCCCAACGCCAAGACGCACATCGACGAGCACACGCTGCTGGTCCACATGCACGACCACCGCAATTTCCACTACCAGGTGGCGGCGGTGGAGGCCCCGGTGCCCGCGTTCGGCGCGCGCACCGTGTCCCGCGAGGTCGATGTGTACTTCCGCCTCGAGGTCTTCACCCAGACAGGAACCGAGGGGTACGACCTGATGGGCCTGAGCAAGCAGCAGGTCATCAACGACGTGCTTGACCGCTACGAGGCGCACCTGTCGTTCCTGAAATACTCCTCCGAGCACGACTACGCCTCGATGCTCACGCCCCCGCGTCCGGCCACGGGCATGATCCCGCAGGTGCCCGAGGACCCCGACCATGAGGACGGCAAGGGCAGGGAGTAGTCCCTTGGAACACCGCGGCCGGCCCGAGGTGTTCCAAGGCATCCTCAGGAGCGTCTCCCGTGGAAGTCGCGAATCGACGGCGCACTGCAATACTTCCCAAACCCCTTGATGGGAGCCGGGCCACCTGATAAAGTTCATTTAGTGAACAAGCGTTCGCGATGCGAACAAATTGACCAGGAAGCCAGGACACACACCATGAAGCAGGCGTACCTCTACGACGCGATCCGCACCCCCTTCGGCAAGATCGGCGGAAGCCTTTCCTCGCACCGCCCCGACGACCTGGCCGCGCACGTGGTCCGCGAGCTCGTCGCCCGCGCGCCGCAGCTGGATCCGGCTTCCATCGACGAATCGATCTTTGGCAACGCCAACGGCGCCGGCGAAGAAAACCGCAACGTGGCCCGCATGGCCACCCTGCTGGCAGGCCTGCCCACCTCGCTGCCCGGCACCACCATGAACCGCCTCTGCGGCTCCTCGCTGGATGCGGCCATCGCCGCCTCCCGCCAGGTCAACACCGAGGACGCGGACTTGGTCCTGGTCGGCGGCGTCGAATCCATGAGCCGCGCCCCGTGGGTGCTGCCCAAGACCGAGCGCCCCTTCCCGATGGCCAACCTGGAACTGGCAAACACCACCCTGGGCTGGCGCCTGGTCAACCCGGCCATGCCCAAGGAATGGACCGTGTCCCTGGGCGAGGCCACCGAGCAACTGCGTGAAAAGTACCAGGTCACCCGCGAGGACCAGGATGAGTTCGCGGCCCTTTCGCACACGCTGGCTGCCGCGGCTTGGGCCGACGGCAAGTACGACAACCTCGTCGTCTCCGTGCCGCCTGCCAACAAGCGCGGCACCGAGGTGACCATGGATGAGACCATCCGCCCCGGCTCCACCGCCGAGACCCTCGCCGGACTGCGCCCCGTCTTCCGCGATGCCGCCACCGGAACCGTCACCGCGGGCAACGCCTCGCCGATGAACGACGGAGCCTCCGCAGCCTTCATCGGCTCCGAGCGCGGCGGCGAGCTGCTGGGAGCGGCGCCGCTGGCCCGCATCGCCGGCCGCGCGTCCTCCGCCCTTGACCCGCAGTACTTCGGCTTCGCCCCGGTCGAAGCCGCCAACAAGGCGCTGGCCAAGGCAGGCATCTCTTGGTCGGACGTCGCCGCCGTGGAGCTCAACGAGGCCTTCGCCGCCCAGTCGCTGGCCTGCATCCGCGCCTGGGACATCGACGCGTCAATCGTGAACGCCTGGGGCGGAGCGCTGTCCATCGGCCACCCGCTGGGCGCCTCCGGCCTGCGCATCCTGGGCACCCTGGCACGCCGCCTGCAGGAGAACAACCAGCGCTGGGGCGTTGCAGCCATCTGCATCGGCGTCGGCCAGGGCCTGGCCGTCGTGCTGGAAAACCCGAACGCCACCGCCTAAGCACCCTCGGGGGAGTTGAACCCCCATCCCCTGACCGAACAGATTTAGGAGAGAACAACCTATGGCACCACGTATTGCCACCTCCGCCGCGGACGCCGTTTCCGGCATCCAGACCGGCGCCACCGTGCTCATCGGAGGGTTCGGCAACGCCGGCCAGCCGATGGAACTCATCGACGCCCTGATGGACTGCGGCGCCACGGACCTGACCGTTGTGAACAACAACGCCGGGCAGGCCGACGCCGGCCTGGCCCTGCTCATCAAGGAACGCCGCGTCAAGAAGGTCATCTGCTCCTTCCCGCGGCAGTCCGACTCCTGGCACTTCGATGAGGCCTACCGTGCCGGGGAAATCGAGCTCGAGCTCGTCCCGCAGGGCAACCTCGCCGAGCGCATCCGCGCCGCCGGCGCCGGCATCGGCGGCTTCTTCACCCCCACCGGCTACGGCACCATGCTCGCCGAAGGCAAGGAAACCCGCGTGATCGACGGCAAGGGCTACGTGCTCGAGACCCCAATCAGCGCCGACTTCGCCATCATCAAGGCACTGCGCGCCGACACCCTGGGCAACCTGGTCTACCGCAAGACCGCACGCAACTTCGGACCCATCATGGCCACCGCCGCGAAGAAGTCCATCGTGCAGGTTTCCCAGATCGTTGAGGCCGGCCAGCTGGACCCGGAAAACGTCGTCACCCCCGGCATCTTTGTCGACACCCTTGTCACCATTGGAGGCACCAAGTAATGAGCGAATACACCTCCACCGACGCCGCGCTGACCCGCGACGAAATGGCCAAGCTGGTCGCCGCCGACATCCCGGCCGGCGCGTTCGTGAACCTTGGCATCGGGCAGCCGACCAACGTGTCCAACTTCCTCACCTCGGAGCAGGGCGTCACCCTGCACACCGAGAACGGCATGCTGGGCATGGGCCCGGTCGCCACCGGCGATGACATCGACGAGGACCTGATCAACGCCGGCAAGATCCCGGTGACCGAGCTGCCCGGCGCCAGCTACTTCCATCACGCAGACTCCTTCGCGATGATGCGCGGCGGGCACCTGGACGTCTGCGTGCTCGGCGCCTTCCAGGTCTCGGCCGAGGGCGACCTGGCCAACTGGCACACCGGCGCCCCGGGCGCGATCCCGGCAGTCGGCGGGGCCATGGATCTTGCCATCGGCGCCAAGCAGACCTGGGTCATGATGGGCCTGTTCACCAAGACCGGCGAGTCCAAGCTGGTCGAGGCACTTTCCTACCCGGTCACCGGGCTGGGTTGCGTTTCGCGCATCTACACCGAGTCCGCGATCTTCGTCATCGACGAATCCGGGGTCATCGTTCGTTCGACGCACGGCATCACCTTCGAGGAACTCGACGCCAAGATCCCGGTGGACCTGATCAAGGCATAGCCCTGCAAGTCTGAAAGAATGGGGGCCGCCGAAAGAACGCCCCCATTCTTTTTGCCTTCCCTCGTCCATGCATTTTTGGGCGGCAACCACCGATGAATACACAGGAGCCATTAGCCATGAGCCAGGATGAAGGAACCACCGCAGCTGGCGGCTCCACCTCGGTCCAGTCCCTGGCCCGAGGCCTGGATGTCATCTGCGCCTTCGACGCCGAGCACCCCTCGATGACCCTGAGCGACGTCGCCAAGCGCACCAACCTTTCCAGGGCCACGGCCCGCCGCTTCCTGCTCACCCTGCAGGAACTTGGCTACGTGCGCGGGGACGGGAAGTTCTTCGAACTCACCTCCAAGGTCCTGCAGCTGGGCTACTCCTACCTCTCCAGCGCCACGCTGCCGCAGCTGATGGAACCGGTGCTCGAGGAACTTTCCTCGCAGGTCCATGAATCGGCCTCCGCCTCGGTGCTCGAGGGCAGCGACATCCTCTACATCGCGCGGGTGCACACCCGCTCGATCATGCGCGTGGGTATCAGCGTCGGTACGCGCTTCCCCGCGACCAACACCTCGATGGGCCGGGTGCTGCTGGCCTACCAGGCACCCGGGGTGCTGGAGCAATTGCTGTCCGCGGGCGTCAGCGCCCCGACCGGACACGGGATCAACACCGTCGAAGAGCTGCGCGCGGAACTGGAGCGGGTGCGGGCCCAGGGCTTCGCGATCGTCGATCAGGAGCTGGAGATCGGGCTGCGCTCGGTCGCGGTTCCGGTGTTCGCGGCCGACGGAAGCGTCGTTGCCGCCATGAACGTTTCCATGGGCGTGGGCCCGCAATCGCACGTCAGTGCCCAGGACGCCGCGCAGGGTGTCTTGCCCGCGCTTCAAAAAGCGGCGCTACAGGTCCAGGACGCGTTGGCCGCGAGCCGCTGACCCCCCGTTCCGCACACGGCTGCCCGCGAAGCAGGCAGGCATTGGATGTTGTGTGCATCGCCGCACGGCACATGTGCCCAAACGGACGATGTCATCCCTGGTGCAACCGCTTCCAACTTTGATGTGACCTGGGCCATACTCGTGGGGTGATCGGCAAGCGGCAATTGCCCCAAGTGCCATCCATGGAACCTTCGGAGGTTGGAAGTGGCTTCATCTCGCCCCAGCAGTGCCAGTATCCAGGAGCGTAAAGGACTTAAGCGCGTGGTCGTCGCCTCGATGGCCGGAACGGTCGTCGAATGGTACGAGTTCTTCCTGTACGCAACGGCCGCGACCTTGGTCTTCAACAAGATCTTCTTCCCTGAAGCGGCAAACGAGCTGGACAACATCATCAAAGCGTTCCTGACCTACGCCGTCGGCTTCATTGCCCGTCCGATCGGCGGCATCGTCTTTGGCCACTTCGGTGACAAGTACGGCCGCAAGCACCTGCTGCAGGTGGCCATCATCCTGGTGGGCGTCACCACCTTCCTGATGGGCTGCCTTCCGACCTTCGACGCAATCGGCTACGCGGCCCCGATCCTGCTGGTGGTCCTGCGCTTCTTCCAGGGCTTCGCGGTCGGCGGCGAATGGGGAGGGGCGGTGCTTCTGGTCGCCGAGCACGCGCCGGACAAGGAACGCGGGTTCTGGGCATCCTGGCCGCAGGCCGCGGTGCCGGCAGGCAACCTGCTCGCAACCATCGTGCTGCTGGTGCTCTCCTCGACGCTGTCCGAGGAAGCCTTCCTGGCATGGGGCTGGCGCATCGGCTTCTGGCTCTCGGTCATCATCGTGGCCGTGGGCTACTACGTCCGCACGCGGATTTCCGACGCCCCGATCTTCCAGGAGGCCAAGGCCGAGCTGGAGCAGAACGCGGAGGCCGGCTACGGCGTGGCCGAGGTCTTCCGCCGCTACCCGCGTGGCGTGTTCACCGCCATGGGCCTGCGGCTGGGCGAGAACATCCTCTACTACATGGTGGTGACGTTCTCGATCACCTACCTGAAGACCCAGTTGAAGATGGACACCTCGACCATCCTGCTGCTGATGCTGGTGGCACACGCGATCCACTTTGCCGTGGTTCCGCTGATCGGTCGCTACACGGACAAGCTGGGCCGCCGCCCGGTGTACGCGCTGGGCGCCTCCCTCATGCTGGTCTGGGGATTCGTTGCCTTCCCGCTGTTCAACACGCAAAACGACTTCGTGATCCTGCTGGTGGTCGTCGCGGGCCTGCTGGTCCACGGCCTGATGTACGCCGGGCAGCCGGCCATCATGGCGGAGATGTTCCCGACCCGCATGCGCTACTCCGGAGTCTCCCTGGGCTACCAGGTGACCTCGATCGTGGCCGGCTCCATGGCCCCGATCATCGCCACCTTCCTGCTGAGCATCTACGGGTCGTGGGTGCCGGTGGCCATCTACATCGGCATAGCGGCGATCATCACCCTGGCCGTCGTGTACTCCATGCGTGAAACCAACGGTATTTCCCTGCACGACATCGACGAGGCCGACCGGGCCCGGACGATCGTCATCAACACGGAGGCTTCGGAGGCCGCGGCGCGCGACAGCGTGAAGTAGTCCCGAGACATGAGGCAACAATGCCTGTGGGAAGCGGCGATGGCCGCTTCCCACAGGCATTTGCGCGCCAGGTTTCTTACGCGGTGGCATCTCCCATGGCAGCAACCGCAGCCAGCACCGCCGGGTTGCGCAGCGACTCTTCGCGCCCGACCACCCAATAGGTGGCGGCATACGCATAGTTGCCCGGCAACAGACGCACCAGATCGGTCTCGAGGTCGGCCAGGAAGTCCGGCAGGATGCCGATCCCGGCCGAGGCCTTGGTCGCCGCAATATGGGAGAACACGCTGGTGGAGGTGATGCCCCGGGGCATCGGCGGCAGTGATTCGGTCGCGCTGTCCAGCTCGTCGATGGTCAGCGCGGATTCAACGTAGTAGTTCAGGCGGTGCGAGACGAGATCGGCAAGACCTTGCGGTTCCCCGTGGTCGGCAAGGTACTCGCGGGAGGCGTAGAGCCCCAGGCGGTAGGTGAGCAGCTCGGTCGCCACCGCCTTGTGCACGTGGGGCTTGCCCACCACCACTTCCAGGTCGACGCCCGAACGGGTTTGCCTAGCGCGCTGGCTTGCGCTCATCAGCTCGACGGCCAGCCGTGGATGCTTGCGTTGCAGGGCGGCCATGGCAGGGGTCGCAAAATGCGCGGCGAAGGCGTCAGGCACCCCGATGCGAACCGTTCCGGCGAGTTCGCCGGTGGCTCGTGTCTCGGTGAGGCCCGTTAGTGCCCGCTCGATGTCCTCGGCGACCCCCAGGGCGCGACGTCCCAGGTCTGTGACCTCCCAACCGGAGGGTGTGCGCGTGAGCACGCGGCCGCCCACTGCCTTTTCGAGGGCGGCAATGCGGCGCGACACGGTCGAATGGTTGACGCCCAGCACGTCGGCCGCCGCGGTGTAGCGCCCGAGTCGCGCCACCGAAAGAAAGGTGATCAAGGATTCCAGGTGGTGGTGGTCAAGGGTGCGTTCCATGTACTCATTGTGCGTTGACGCACATGAGTGGTGCAAACCTGGGCCCATCTTGTGCGTTGAACGTCAAGAAGTGGACACATAGTGTGGTGGCTATCACAGCCCGATCGGGCGGACCACGGCGCAGGAGGAATCATGGCAGTTTACGGCTGGATCGGACTAGGAAACATGGGCGGGCCAATGACCGCAAATCTCGTTGCGGCCGGACACCAGGTCAAGGGATACGACCTCAACCCGGAGGCCTGCATCGCAGCGAAGGAACACGGCGTCGAAATCGTTGGCTCCATTGCCGAGGCGGTCCAGGGATCCGATGCGGTCTTCACCATGCTCCCCAAGGGCGAGCACGTCCGCAGCGTCTACGAGGGCAATGACGGAATCTGGGCCCACGCCACCGCGCAGACGCTGCTGCTGGACAGCTCGACGGTAGACATCGAAACCTCGCGCTTTTGCCACGAAGGCTCGCTTGAACGCGGCCTGAAATTCGTCGACGCACCGGTCTCCGGGGGAATCTCGGGGGCCGCCGCCGCAACCCTGGCCTTCATGGTCGGGGGAATCCCGGAGCACACGGCCGAAGCGGTGGAGCACATCAAGCCGCTGGCGGGCAAGACCATCGTGGCAGGCGGGGCCACGACCGGCATCGCCGCCAAGATCTGCAACAACATGATGCTCTTCATCGACCTGATGGCCTCGGCCGAGGGCTCCCAGTTGGCCGAGAAGCTGGGGCTGGATCCCAAGGTCTTCTGGGAGATCGCCTCGGTCTCTTCGGGACGCTCGTGGGCGCAGCAGACCTGGTACCCGGTGCCGGGCGTCATCGACACCTCGGCTGCAAACAACAACTTCGATGCAACGTTCCGGGTGGACCTGGCCCGCAAGGATGTCGGGCTGGCCCTGGACGCCGGCGAGATGACGGGAGTCAAGCTCCCCGCGGCGACCCTGGCACGCGAGCACTTCGACGCACTGATCGCCGAAGGCCTGGGAGACAAGGACTGCTCCCTGATCGTCAAGAACGTTTCCCCCAACGGCACCGTAGCCGGCTACACCCAGGAGAAGAACTAACCATGTCGCAAACCCTTGAACACCTAGCCGTGTCCACCATCGGCCACCACATCGGAGGAACGTCCGTCACCGACTCCGAACGCTTCGGCCCGGTCTACAACCCGGCCACCGGGGAACAAACGGGCCAGGTCGCCCTTGCCAGCGCACAAACCGTCCGTGAGGCAACCACGACCGCGGCTGCGGCACAGCGCGGTTGGCGCCGCCTGGGACTGGCCAAGCGCAGCCAGATCCTCTTCACGGTCCGCCAGCTCATCGACGAGCGCCGCGGCGAACTCGGCGCCATCATCACCGCCGAACACGGCAAGGTCCTTTCGGATGCCGACGGGGAGATCGTCCGCGGCCTGGAAAACGTGGACTTCTGCACCGGGCTGATGCACCACCTCAAGGGCGAATACGCCGAACAGGTCGCCACCGGCGTCGATGTCCACCAGACCCGGCAGCCCCTGGGCGTGGTCGCCTGCATCACCCCCTTCAACTTCCCCGCCATGGTTCCGCTATGGATGATCACCACCGCCATCGCCGCCGGCAACGCGGTCATCCTCAAGCCCAGCGAGCGCAACCCCTCGGCGGCGAACTGGATCGCCTCGATCTTCGAGGAGGCGGGTCTGCCGGCCGGGATCCTGAACGTCGTGCACGGTGACAAGGAAGCCGTCGACGAGATCCTCGCCAACCCCGGGATCACCGCAGTATCCTTCGTCGGATCCACGCCGATCGCCAAGTACGTGTATTCCACCGCCGCTGCGAACGGCAAACGGGTCCAGGCGCTGGGAGGCGCGAAGAACCACATGGTCGTGATGCCCGATGCGGACCTGGATGCCGCCGCGGATGCCGCGATCTCCGGTGCCTATGGCTCGGCCGGGGAACGCTGCATGGCCGTTTCGGTCGTCGTGGCCGTCGGCTCCATCGCCGATGAACTCGTTGCCAAGATCTCCGAGCGCATCCCCGGGCTCAAGGTCGGCGACGGGACGCACCCGGACTCGGAGATGGGCCCGCTGATCACCGCCGCCGCCCGGGACCGGGTGGCCGGATTCATCGCCTCGGCCCAGGAAGAAGGCGCCGAGGTGTTGGTCGACGGCCGAAACCAGCACTTCGACTCCAACGGCTACTTCATCGGCGTCTCGCTCGTTGACCACGTGAAGCCCGGGATGCGGGTCTATGACGAGGAGATCTTCGGACCCGTCCTGGCAGTGGTGCGCGTGGATGACTACGCGCAGGCCGTTGAGCTGATCAACTCGAACCGCTTCGCCAACGGCACGGCGGTCTTCACCCGCGACGGCAAGACCGCCCGGGAATACGAGTTCGACATCGAGGTCGGGATGGTGGGCATCAACGTGCCGATCCCGGTGCCCATCGGCGCCTTCAGCTTCGGCGGGTGGAAGGACTCGCTCTTCGGCGACACCCACATGTACGGCCCGGAGTCCTTCAACTTCTACACGCGGCGCAAAGTCGTCACCAGCCGCTGGCCCGACCCGAGCGAATCCCAGATCGAGTTGGGATTCCCCACGCACTGACCGAGTTTCCTCGCCAGGATGGGTCGGGAACCCCCACGGGGGCGCCCGACCCATCCTGCCGTGGGGACCATCGAACACAGCCATAGATTTCGATTTAACCCAGAACAGGATGACGCGACATGCCCGAGACCATGAACGCCGTGGTGGTTTCCGAACACGGAGGCCCGGAAAGCCTTGAAATCCAGCAGGTCGGACGTCCTGCCCCCGATACCGGGCAGGTCCTGGTGCGGTTGTCCGTCGCCGGGGTGAACTACCTCGACGTCGCCCAACGCAAGGGGGCCACGCCGCTGCGGGCCCCGTTCCCTGCAGGGGTCGAGGGCGTCGGCGTCATCGAGGCACTGGGCGAGGAGGTCACCGGGCTTGCGCCCGGACAGCGCGTTGGGTGGCTTGCCGGAGGCCAGGGGAGCTTCTCCGAGTTCGCGGTGGTGGATGCCTCCAAGGTGGTGTCGATCCCCGACAGTGTCGACGACGCCACCGGCGTGGCGGCACTGATGCAGGGCATCACTGCCCACTACCTGGTGCACGACACCTACGCCGTCGGTCCGGGCGACACCGTGCTGATCCATGCGGCCGCCGGGGGAGTGGGCCAATGGCTGACACAAATCGCAAAGCTGAAGGGTGCACGGGTCATCGGGACGGTTTCCACCAAGGCCAAGCAGGACGTGGCCCTGGCCAACGGGGCGGATGAGGTCATCGGCTACGACGGGTTTGCCGACAAGGTCCGCGAGTTCACCGGAGGGGAAGGCGCATCGGTCGTTTACGACGGGGTTGGGAAGGCGACCTTCGACCAAAGCCTGCGGGCCCTGCGGATACGCGGCGTGCTGGTCGCGATCGGCGGCGCCAGCGGACCGATTCCAACCCTGGACGTGAACTCGCTGGCCGGGCTTGGTTCCCTGTTCGTCACGCGGCCGACCGTGGTCCACCACGTGCGTACGGCGGAGGAAATTGCCGGGCGCGCCTCGGACATCTTTGACTGGATCGCTTCGGGGGCCATCAAGGTTCCCCAGGTGACGCAGTACGCCATCGCCGACGTCGTCGAGGCGTTCAGGGCGCTGGAATCCCGCGGCACCACGGGCAAGGTGGTCCTGAAGCACGCGGCGGACAGCAGCCACATGGAGTAACCGTCGTGCCCGGGCGGATGGGTCCGAATCCCGCCGGCTCCCGGGGAAGTCAATCCTGTCCGACGGCGTCGTACGCGGGATCTTAATGCGCGGTTCACCTCACCGTGGCCGCAGCGTTGTTCGGGACGGGCAGCGTGGTGGGTGTCCGTCCCCGACATCGAAGGATCCCCATCATGAGGCTTCGCACCATCACCCTTGGAACACTCACCGCATGCCTGGCCGCAGGGCTGGCAGTCCCGGCCGTTGCCGCGCCAGTCGTACCGCAGGAGAACGAGGCGCCGATCCTGATCGGCCACCGCGGAGCAGCCGGCGTCGCACCGGAGAACACCCTGGCCGCAGTCAAGGCCGGCAGCCAGTCGGGTGCCGACTTTGTCGAGATCGACGTCCAGCTGTCCAGCGACGGCATCCCGTTCATCTTCCACGACAACACCCCCGCACGCACCACCAACGTCGCCGAAGTGTTCCCGGAGCGCGTGAACGACCCGATCACTTCCTTCAGCTGGAACGAGCTGCAGCAGCTCGATGCCGGATCCTACTTCTCGGCCGACTTCGCCGGCGAGAAGATCCCGCACTTCGATGCCGTGGCCGACGTTCTCACCGGGGAGACCGGCGTGTTCGTCGAGATCAAGTCCCCGTCCCAGTCCCCGGGCGTCGAGCAGGTCGTTGCCGATGCCCTGGCCAACGATGCCGAATGGAGCGAGCTGGAAAAGGCCGGCAAGATCGAGGTCTTGGGCTTTGACGCCGCCTCGAACAAGGCGTTCGCGGAGCTGGCCCCGGAGGTTCCGCTGCAGCAGCTGACCGGCACCGTCCCCGGCGACGCGGTCCTGGCCGACTACGCAACCTACGCCGATTCCTTCGGCACCAGCTACCGCACCCTCGACGCGTCCGGCGCCGCGCGGGTCAAGGAAGCCGGGCTGGGCCTCGGCGTTTACACCGTGAATTCCACCGAGGCCGCGGATGCAGCCCTGGAACTTGGCGTCGAGCGCATCACCGGCGACTTCCCGCAGCAGGTCAACCGGCACCTCAATGGCCAGAAGGTCTTCCCATCGAACAACGGAGTTGTCATCTCAAACGCGATCAACGACGTGCCGGGCAACGACCTTCAGCCGGAAACCGGCGAACACGTCATCCTGACCAATAACGGCAACCGCACGATCGACGTCGGCGGCTACGTGCTGCGCGATGCTGCCAACAACATCCTGCGCATCGGCAAGGGCTTCAAGCTGACGCCGGGTGCGGAACTGCGCGTGTACTCGGGGCCCGGAACCAACACCGCCGAGGCGTTCTACCTGGGCGGCGAGACCGCAGTCCTGAACAACGGCGGCGACTCACTCGGCCTCTGGAGCGCCAAGGGCCAGCTGGTCGATACCTTCGCCAACTAGCTCCGGCAGCAGCAACTGCCGTACCAAGACGGCCGGGCCCACCCCAATCGCTCTAGGGGTGGGCCCGGCTTTCTTGTGTCTGCCTACAATGTGCGCACATCGCGCCGGATCGGGTGGTCCTCCGGAACCTGCACCAGCACGATCCGGGTGCCGTCCGGGTCCTGGATCCATCCCTCGATCAGCCCCCAGGGCTCGGTCCGCGCCTCCCGAGCGATCCCGACGCCGAGGCCCGAAAGTCGCTCCAGCTCCGCCTGGACGTCCCGTACCTGCAGCCACAGCACCAGGGACGAGTCGCTGCCGACCTCGCGGGTGCCTGCAACCTCGAGCAGGCCGTTGCCCAGGAAGAACACCAGCCCAGCGTGCTCGGCCGTGCCGAACTCCCGGGACACCGCCAGGCCCAGCACGTCGCGGTAGAACGCTTGGGTCTCGGGCAGGTTCACGGGCCGCAACAGCACTCGGCTTGAGAGAATCTCCATGGACCCCAATCTACCGGCGGCAGGGGTCCCTAGCGCCAGGAAACCTCGTCGGCCAGCCCCTGGCCCTCGGCCACATAGCCTGCCATCTCCGCAGACGGGACCATGGAACCGCCGGTTGACCACACCACATGGGTCGCGTTGGCCAACGCCGCATCATCCAGCCCGAACGCGGCGCGGTATGTTTCGTCTTCGAGGATGCGCCACGGGCCGGCGAACCCGGCCGCGGCGGAAGGCTCCACATCGATGCCCTCGGTGTCGTGCAACAGGCCGACGAACGCCTTCATGCGCTCGTCGGTGACGGTCACGTAGCCATCGATCAGCTGCTGCAGGTGTTCGCCGACCAGCCGCGAAGGGCGGCCCACTGCCAACCCGTCCGCCGCGGTGAGCCCGTCCAGGCCGATGTCCGCCACGGAAATTGAATCGTGCAACCCGGTGCGCACGCCCAAGGACATGCAGGGCGAGTTGACCGGCTCGGCGAAGACGCAGTGGACCGCGTCCCCGAAGGCCGCCTTGAGCCCGAAGGTGACGCCTCCCGGTCCGCCGCCCACCCCGCAGGGCAGGTGCACGATCAGCGGGTGCCGCTCATCGACCCTGACGCCCAAGAACGCCAGCTGCCCGGCCAGGCGGGCTCCGGCGACCGAGTAGCCGGCGAACAGGCTCAGCGAGGCCTCGTCATCGACGAACCAGACGCTCGGATCCTCTTCGGCGGTGCGGCGCCCGGCGGCCACCGCGTCGGAGAAGTTGCCCGCGTGCTCCACGACGTTGACGCCGCGGGAGCGCAGCAGGTCCTTTTTCCAGGCCCGGGCATCCATCGACATGTGCACGGTGGTGTTGAACCCGAGCTCGGAGGCGACGATGCCGATGGACAGGCCCAGGTTGCCGGTGGATCCCACGGCAATCCCGTGGCGCGAGAGCACCTCGCGCACCTCGGGCAGTTCCAGCACGCGGGCATCGTCCGTCCCGGCCATCAGGCCGGCGGCGATGGCGATGCGCTCGGCGACCTCAAGCACCTCGTGGATGCCGCCGCGTGCCTTGATCGACCCGCTGACCGGAAGCGCGTCGTCGCGCTTGAGCCACAGCTTGCCGGGCAGGTCCGTGCCAAAGCGGGCGCCAAGTTCGGCCTGCATATCGGGGATGCCGACCAGCGGGGATTCCAAGATGCCGTGCGTAGCGCGGGTGTCAGGGAAATGCTCGGCGAACCAAGGGGCGAAGCGGCCGAACCGGACCCGGGCGTCGTCCACGATGGCCGGGTCGATGCCCGAGGCCTCGATTCCCGCCGGGGTATCGGTCGGCTTGGCGGCGAACCAGGCGGTCTCCTCGGCCCGGGCCAGGGCCGCGACGACGGGGTCGGTAAGGAGTTGCTCGAGGTCGAAGGCTTGGTTCATTGTCGTGGGATTCTCCATGTTTGCGGGCATTCTGCTTCCCAATGTAGGACACCGGATTGTCGGCGGCGAATCGGCGGCGGTCAGACCCGGCAGGAAGGATGTTCGTAAGGCACCTCAGTGGTGGAGGGACGCACCGGTGGGAACGACCGTGGAATTCACGAGTGACAACCGTTAGCGTGAGTCCCGTGAAGAGTTTGCCCATCCAGCAGGAAGAAGGCACCACATGCGGGCGATAGTTTTCGAGGAATGGAAGCAGTTTCCGACGCTCAAGGAAGTCCAAAAGCCCGAGGCAGGTCCCGGAGAAGTCCTACTTAAGGTCGCAGGTGCCGGGGCATGCCATTCAGACGTGAGCATCTTCCAGGATTTCACGGCAGAGATGCCGGGCAACATGAAAGCGGGATTTACGCTCGGGCATGAAAACTCCGGGTGGGTGGAGTCAGTCGGCGATGGTGTCAGCGGTGTCAACATCGGAGACGCCTATTTGGTCTATGGTCCCGTTGGCTGTGGCCGGTGCAAGGCCTGCTCGCGTGGACAAGACACGTACTGTGAAAACGCCGCGACCAATCCGTACGCCGGGATCGGACTGGGGCGCGATGGCGGCATGGCCGAGTATGTCGCGGTCCCGGCACGCAACTTGATCCCGCTGGGCGATGCCGATCCGATTGCCGCTGCACCGCTCGCGGACGCGGCCCTTACCCCCTATCACGCGATCAAGGGTGCGCTGCCGCACCTGAATGCAGGCGGACGATTTGCGTTGGTCGTGGGCCTGGGTGGACTGGGCCAGATCGCGGTGCAGATACTCAAGGCGCTCACCGGCGCCACCATCATCGCCACGGACATGAAGCCCGAAGCGATGGCCAAGGCCGAGGAGGCCGGGGCAATCACCGTTCCATCCGGACCCGACCAAGTCCGGATGATCAGAGAAATTACGGGCGGACGTGGGGTCGATGCGGCATTCGATTTCGTGGGTGTCACGCCCACCTTGGCGACCGCCACGGCTTCAATGGCGCAGGGCGGCAAGCTCGTCGTCGTCGGGATCGCCGGTGGCGTGCATGAGTGGAGCTTTTTCACCACTCCGTACGAGTCGGTCATCACCAACACCTACTGGGGAACCATTGAGGAGCTCCACGAGGTTGTCGATATGTATCGGGCGGGCCAGATCACTCCGGAAATCGAGACGTACTCGTTGGAAGACGGACTGGAGGCCTACCGGAAAATGGTGGCGGGCAAGCTGAACGCCCGGGCGGTCATCGTTCCGCACCAGAACTAACGAATCGATGCCCCGTCGCCGCTTGCGCAAGCGGCGACGGGGCATCCGTCATGGGGTCGTCGTCGTTGATGAATGCCGCGCCAACGTGGCTCGGGCATGGCGCAGCAGCGGTTCGTCGACCATTTGCCCCTCGAAGGTGAACACACCGGCCGATTTCTCCGCCGCCGCCAGGACGTTTTTGGCCCTGTCGACCTGCTCGGTGGTGGGAATGAAGGCCTGGCGGATGAACGGCATCTGCCCCGGATGGATCGAGGCCTTCGCCCCGAAGCCCGAGGCCGCCGCGTCAACGGACTCGCCCAGCAAACCCGCGTGGTCGTCGATGTCGATGTAGACCGAATCAATGGCAACCTTGCCATAGGCTCCGGCTGCCAGCAGGACCTGGGACCTGGCATGCCTGACCACATCCCGGTACGTGCCCGACTCCCTGCGGGAAGACGATCCTCCCAAGGAGGCGACCAGATCCTCGGCACCCCACATCAGGGCCACAACGTTGCGAGTGCCGGCAATGACTTGGGCATTGAGGATGCCCAGCGCGGTCTCGCATAGGGCAACGACCGCGTAGGAGGACAGCCGGGACAGGTCCTCTGCCCCCTCGGTCTTGGCGAGCATGATGGTGCGGTAATCGGTGGAGGACAGGGCCCGCAAGTCCGCGCTGAAGTCAGCGGTGCCCACCGGGTTCACCCGGACGATGGTGCGCTCCGGATCCAAGGGGTTCTCCACCAGTGCCTGGCGGGCAGCCGACTTGTTCTCCGGTGCCACCGCGTCCTCGAGATCGAGGATCACCGCGTCGGCGCGTTCGAGCGCCTTGGCATATCGATCGGGGCGGTCCGCAGGGCAGAACAGGATTGCGGGTCCCATGGTGAAGATGCTCATGGTGCTTCGTCCTCGGTGTCGTAGGTGAGTGTTGCGACAATTTGGTTGGCCTTGACCAGGTCACCGACCCGCAAACGTCCCATCTGTACGGTACCCGTCCCGGGGGCCCTCATGGGGTGTTCCATCTTCATAGCCTCGATTGTCACCAAGATCTCACCGGCTTCGACCCATTGCCCGTCTCTGACTCCCACCGCTATGACGGTTCCGGGCATGGGGGAGCGGACATCGGGTGAGGCCTCGCCGGCAACGTGGTCGCGGTTGGCCAGTTCCCGGCGCAGCAGTTCGTCCCGGTCGGGGAATCTGACGGAGGCAACCCAGCCGTCGTGGCTGAGCCACAGGGTGGATTCGTCGCCAAATGCCGTTGCAGGATGTTGTTGAATCCCATCGACGGCAACCGAACCTCCGGGCAGGAACGCGACGTCGAAGTCCCTGCCGTCCATGGTGAACGTGCGTCCGGCTGCGGTGGGAGCCGACGAGAGGGTGCGAATCCCGTCGTTCACCTCGAGGGTGGTGGCCAGCGCCGCGGGGGTTCCCGTCCTCCAGGAGTCCCGCGCGTGCCAGGTGCCGCCTCGGCCCGGGTGCCGCGTCATCTCCAGTGCCGCCGCGAAAACCATCTCGGTGTCGGTGACGGCGCGGAACGCCATGGATGACATCTTGCGTTCGATCAGCGTGGTGTCGAGGTTTCCCTCGCGCACGTCGGGGTCCTCCAGCAGCAGACGCAGGTATTCGATGTTGGTCAGCACCCCCAGGATCTCGGTGTGCCCGAGAGCGGCATCCAGCCGGCCCAGCGCAGCGTCCCGATCGGCACCCCACGCAATGACCTTGGCCAGCATCGGGTCGTAGTGCGGGGAGATTTCAAGGCCGGTGGTCAAGGAGGAATCCACGCGCACATGCTCCCCTTCCGGTTCGCGCACTGCCAGCAACCGTCCGGTGGAGGGCATGAAGTCGTGGGCCGGGTCCTCGGCATAGACGCGTGCCTCGATGGCGTGCCCGTGCAGGGACACCTGCTCCTGGGGGAAGCCCAGCGGCAGGCCAGCGGCGATGCGCACCTGTGCCTCGACCAGGTCGATGCGCTCGCCGTCCACCCGGGCAACTTCCTCGGTGACGGGGTGCTCGACCTGCAGGCGGGTGTTCATTTCCATGAAGAAGAATTCGCCCGGTGCCTCGTCCGAAACCAGGAACTCCACGGTCCCGGCACCCACGTAGTTCACCGAGGCGGCGGCGGCCACGGCCGCCGCACCGATCTCCTCGCGGATGCGCGCCCCCTCCGGGTGGTTCTCCAGCAGCGGGGAAGGTGCCTCCTCGATGACCTTCTGGTGGCGGCGTTGCAGGGAACATTCGCGCTCGCCCAGGTGCACTGTGTTCCCCTGGGTATCGGCCAGGATCTGGACCTCGATGTGCCGCGGGCTGCGCACCAGGCGTTCAAGGAAAAGCGTGTCGTCGCCGAAGGAGCTCAATGCGGTGCGCCGGGCGCTGGCCAGCGCCTCCGGCAGCTTGTCCGCGGAATTCACGGCGACCATGCCCTTGCCGCCGCCTCCCGCGGAGGGCTTGATCAGCACCGGGAAGCCAATCTCGGATGCCGCGTCGATGAGTTCCTCGTCGCTGAGCTCGGGCTCGGCAATGCCGGGGGTCACCGGCACGTCGTGGGCAGAGACGTGGTTCTTGGAGCGGATCTTGTCACCCATGAGCAACAGCGCATCCACCCCGGGTCCGATGAAGGTGATGCCGGCATCCTTGCATGCCCGGGCAAACTCGACGTTTTCCGAGAGGAACCCGTAGCCCGGGTGCACCGCCTGGGCACCCGAGGCCCGGCAGGCGGCAATGACGTTGCCGATGTTCAGGTAGCTTTCGGCGGCAGGGGAGCCGCCCACGTGGATGGCAACGTCGGCCTCGCGCACATGCAGCGACCGGGCATCCGCATCGGAGTAGACGGCAACGGACCTGATGCCCATGCGCCGGAGAGTGCGGATCACCCGGACGGCGATCTCGCCGCGGTTGGCAACCAATACCGTGTCAAAGAGTTTCGTGGTCATGTGCGCATCACATCCTGAAGAGGCCGAAGGAGGTTTCGGGCAAGGGTTGGGTGGCGCAGACATCCAGTGCCATGCCAAGGACGCGCCGGGTGTCCACAGGATCGATGACCCCGTCGTCCCAGAGCCGGGCGGTGGAGTAGTAGGGGTTTCCCTGGTCCTCGTACTGTTGCTTCAGGGGTGCCTTGAACGCGTTCTCTTCCTCGATGCTCCACGTGGAACCGGCGGCCTCGATCCCATCGCGTTTCACTGTCGCAAGCACCGAGGACGCCTGGTTGCCGCCCATGACGGAGATGCGCGCGGCCGGCCACATCCACAAAAAACGCGGGGAGTAGGCCCGGCCGCACATCGAGTAGTTGCCAGCACCGAAGGACCCTCCGATGATGACGGTGAGCTTGGGGACCCGCGCCGTGGCGACCGCGGTGACCATCTTGGCGCCGTGCTTGGCAATGCCGCCGGCCTCGTAGTCTCGGCCCACCATGAACCCGGAGAGGTTCTGCAGGAATATCAGCGGAATGCCGCGCTGGTCGCAGAGCTCGATGAAGTGGGCGCCCTTGAGTGCGGACTCGGAGAAGAGCACACCGTTGTTGGCAACGACGCCCACGCGATGGCCGTGGATGCGGGCGAACCCGGTGACCAGCGTGGTTCCGTAGTTGGCTTTGAATTCGTGGAATGCGCTGCCGTCAACGATCCGGGCAATGACCTCGCGCATGTCGTAGGTGGCGTTCACGTCGGTGGGTACGGCGCCGTAGATTTCTGCCGGGTCCGCGATCGGAGCAGCGACCTCAGGGATGACATCCCATACCGGCTCGGGGGTGCGCGGCAGCGTTTCGATGATGTCGCGCACGATGGAGATGGCGTGGGCGTCGTTCTCGGCCAGGTGGTCGACCACGCCCGAGGTCCTGGCGTGAAGGTCCCCGCCGCCGAGTTCCTCGGCCGTGACCACTTCGCCGATCGCTGCCTTCACCAAGGGAGGACCACCCAGGAAGATGGTCCCCTGGTTGCGGACGATGACTGTCTCATCACTCATGGCCGGGACGTAGGCGCCTCCCGCAGTGCAGGATCCGAGCACCGCGGCGATCTGCGGGATCTTGCGTGCCGAGAGGTTGGCCTGGTTATAGAAGATGCGGCCGAAGTGTTCGCGGTCGGGAAAGACCTCGTCTTGCATGGGCAAGAAGGCGCCACCGGAGTCCACCAGATAGACGCAGGGAAGCCCGTTTTCCAAGGCGATTTCCTGGGCACGAAGGTGCTTTTTCACCGTGATGGGGAAGTATGTCCCGCCCTTGACGGTGGCGTCGTTGCAGACAATCATCACGTAGCGGTCATGGACCAAGCCGATGCCCGTGATCAGTCCGGCGCCCGGGCTGCCGCCCTCGTACATGTCCTCCGCGGCCAGCGGTGCGATTTCCAGGAAGGGAGAACCGACATCCAAGAGTGCCTGGACGCGGTCGCGGGGCAGCAGCTTGCCGCGGTCCACGTGGCGTTGCCGGGTCTTCTCCGAACCACCCTTGGCAGCGGTGGCCAGGCGTTGGCGAAGTTCGGAAACCAGCGCTTCCTGTTCGGTGGCGTTCTTGAGGAAGGCGGGGGCGGTCGTATCAATCGTGCTGGACAGTATTTCCATGAATCCTCTTTCCTCTCGTGGTGTCTTGGCGGCGCATGGCCTTAACCGGAAATTGTGACCGAAGTTCCGGTCGGCTCGCTGGCCACGACGACAGGCGGGCGAATGTAGTCGATACCGTCGAGCATGGTTTGGTTTGCCGAGAGGATCTTGCAGGCCATGGCCACGAAGTTGTGTTGAACCTCGATCAGTGTCAGCCGACCGTCGGGCCGGTACCAGTGGGCCACACCGGTTCCCATTTCCATCAGGGCAAGGCGCGCCATGGTGGCGTCATCGGTGGAGAAATCGCCGACGCGGATCCCTCGCTCGACGACCTGCGCAAAGAGCGATTCGTAGTCATCGCGCAACTTCTGCATGGCCGTGCGGTTATCGGTTGAGAGTGCGCGCATCTCGTATTCGGCCACCCGTGCCGTGAGCGGATTGGTGGCGGTGAAGCCAACATGCGACGAAACCAGGGCCGCCAATTGGATGGTCGGCTCGGCGCTGATGCGCATTGCCGCCGCTCCGGAGGTGATCATCTCGTCAAGGCAGCTGCGCATCACCTGAACCAACAGTTCTTCCTTGCTGCCTGCATAGTGGTAAATCGTGGCGGAGTTGATGCCAGCGGCCCCGCCCAGCTCTCGGATCCCGGTCGCGGCGAACCCCTGCCGGGCAAAGAGCAGTACGGCAGCCTGCTGTACCTTGCCGATGTTCACCATGGACCCCGCTGCTGAGTATGAAACTCGAGCCAATCAATCGATTGGCTTCATGACTCCAGCAAACACCGTGATACGGGTCACTGTCAATCAACTGATTGGGAAAGGTTCGTGCATGGCTGACGCTGCAGGTTACCCGGGTGCGCAACCATGGCCTCGCCCGGGAGCTGGGCGGCGATACGCACAACGCGAAACCGCCCGCCGCCGCCACAGATCCGCGGCTACGGCGCGGTAATGACCTGGCCGGCGTAGGACAGCCCGCCACCGAAGGCGAATAGCAGGATCGGGGTGCCCGAGGGCAACGGCTGTTCCGCCATCATTTTGGACAGTGCCAAAGGCACCGAGGCAGCCGAAGTATTTCCCGAATGCACCACGTCGGTGGCGACGATTGCGTTGGGGGCACCGATCTTCGCGGCCAGCGGCTCGATGATGCGCAGGTTGGCCTGGTGCAGCACGATTGCCCCGATTTCTTCGGGGTCCAGCCCGGCGCGTTCGATGACCTTGCCGGCGATCGTCGGCAGTTGGGTCACGGCCCAGCGGTAGACGCTCTGGCCGTTCTGGGCGAACTTGCCGTTGTTGGATTCCTCGATGCGTATCGCATCGGACATCGAGGGCACCGAGCCCCACAGCACCGGGGAGATCCCCGGTTCCGCGGAGGCCGTGACCACCATGGCTCCAGCACCGTCGGCGGTGAGCACGCAGGTGGTGCGGTCGGTGAAGTCGGTCGCGTCGGTGAACTTCTCCGAGCCGATGACCAGCGCGTTGGTGGCGCTGCCGGCGGCGATGGCGTGCTGGGCCAGTGCGAGTGCGTGGCAGAAGCCGGAGCAGACGGTGTTCACGTCGATGGTTGCAGGTCCCTGATCCATGCCCAGCGCGTTGGCCACGCGAGCGGCCATGTTCGGGGAGCGGTCCCGCTCGGTGCAGGTGGCCACGATGACCAGGTCGATTTGTGTAGCGTCGAGGTCCCCGGCATTGGCAAGGGCCATGCGACCGGCCTCGGCGGCCATGGAGTCCACGGTGTCGGATTCCCCTGCCCAGCGGCGTTCCTTGATGCCGGTGCGGCGGGTGATCCACTCGTCGCTGGTGTCCACCAGCTTTTCCAGTTCCGCGTTCGGCACGATGCGCCGCGGCTGGTAGTGGCCGAAGGAAACAACTTTGCTGGCGGTCAAAGGGTTGGCTCCTGCTTGCGGGAATGATCTCGCCTGCAAGGGTACTGCCTGGGGTGGTTGGCCGGTTATTTGCGTGACGCGGGGCAGGCCGTCAGAGCAACTGCCCGCCGCGCTTGCGCGCCTGCAGCACCATGGTGCTCTGCAGGTGGGTCATCGACTTGCTCCACGAAGGATCCGACAGGAAGTCGTAAAGCTGAGCAGGGTTTGCGACCGTGATGTCGGCAACCAGCTGGCAGTCCCCGGCCACCGCGGCCGCGTAGCGGACCTCCGGGCGCCTGGCCAGGGCAGCGCCGAGGGCCTCGACCTGGTGCGGGGCGGTGTGGATCCACAGCAGCGCCTCGGTGTTCAGCCCCAGCGCCTCGGGCTCGACCAGCGTGCGGATCGCCAGGTGGGAGTTGCGGATCAGCCAGTCGATGCGCCGGGACACCGTGGACTCCGACAACCTGACCTGGCGTGCGACGGCCTCCACGCTGGCGCGGCCGTCGCGCTGCAGGGCCTGGATGATCAGTTCGTCGTTTTCGGTGAGCCGGGCCGCTGCCTCGCGCACGCCCTGCTGCCGCGTGTCGTCCTGGGTCAGCTCGGTGTGCAGCGCGAGCTCCTCCGCGGCGGTCAGCACCCCGATGCGCCAGCCGCGGATGGTGCGGAAGTACTTCAGCACCGGATAGGTCGAGCAGGAGATCAACCCCGGGGTCGAGGGGACCTGTAGGGTGAGCAGCTCATTCAAGGCGTTCGCCTCGCAGATGACCTCGGCTACCACGTCGCCGACCCCCGTCACCATGTAGCTGAAGGTGGTGTCGGCGCGCTGGGCCAGCGATTCGCAGGCAAGCCTGGCCGTTCCCGGCGTGCACGCCAGGCGCATGATGACCGACGATTCGCGCATGCGCAGGGCAGCGACGGCGATGGCCTTGGAGGCGAGAAGCTCCGAGCCCTGCCTCGCCACGGTGCGCTCGTGCTCGTCGAGCACCTGGGCGATTTTGCGCCAGGTGGCGCGGCCGTCCACCTGGAGGGCGCCGATGATGCGTTGTTGCAGTGCGCTGAGATCGCCTTGGGCCATGGGGTCCCCTTTGTTGTGGAAGCTCGCCGACCACGGGTCGGCCAATGACTGGCAGGCAATGGCCGTGGCAACAGCGTATCCAATGCCCGTCCCGCTGTGGACTCCCCTGCAGGAACCAGCGCCCGGCACGCGCCATTACCGGATTTCCTGTCCCTTCAGTCCTGTTGCAACCCACTGCGGCGCGCGCTCGGCGAAGCTCGTTCGCTGCTCAAAGTCTCGGGCGTAGCCCAGCAGTTCCACGTCCTTGTAGTGGTTGGCCGTCATTTGCAGGCCCACGGGCAACCCGTCGGCGGTGAATCCGGCGGGCATGGACAACGCCGGCAGCGAAGTGCCGGAGATCAGGCACGCCGAGCGCATCCAGTCGAGGTAGGTGGTGGCCGGGACTCCGGCGATCCCCTGCGGGTAGCGCCAGCTGGCGTCGAAGGGCAGGACCTGTGCAGCGGGGCTCAGGAAAAGATCGTAGTTGGCGAAGAACTTTTGCACGGCGATTTCCAGCCGGGTTCGTGCCGCGGTGGTGGCGATCAGGTCATCGGCGTCCAGCGCCCACCCCTTCTCGACATTCCAGATGACTTCCGGCTTGATGATCTCGCGCCGGGAGCGCACCAGGTCGCCCAACATGGCGGCGAAATCGTACGCTCGGGTGTTGCCGAAGACCAGGTCGGCGTCTCGCAGGTCGATGCAGGCCTCTTCCACGTGGGCTCCGGCCGCCTCGAAGACGGCGATCTGCGCGTCCAGCACCTCCAGGACCTCCGGTTCGACCGGGACGCCGATCCCGAAGTCCCTGCTGTAGCCGATCCGGATTCCGCGCAGCGCGTTTGGTTCCAGCTGCGCGAAGTCGCGGCCGGAGAGCGTGTTGGGTGTCAAGACCCTGTCGCTGTCGCCGGCGGTGGCCTCCATGAACAAGGCGATGTCGTCCACGGTCCGCGCCATCGGTCCGCTGCGTGCCAGCCATGACCACGCATCCGTTGGCGCGGGCATGGGGATCACGCCGTAGGACGGGCGGAAGCCAACCACGTTGCAAAAGGATGCGGGGATGCGCAGCGAACCGCCCATATCCGAGCCCTCGCCCAGGGGCTGGATGCGGGCGGCAATGACGGCGGCAACGCCCCCGGAGGAGCCGCCGGCACTGAGCGCGGTGTCGTAGGGGTTCGTGGTGGTGCCGAAGACCTCGTTGAAGGTGTGGGAACCGGCCCCGAACTCGGGAACGTTGGTCTTGCCCGTCCGAATGGCCCCGGCCGCGGCCAGCCGCGCGATTTGCAGGTCGTCGGTCTGCGGAACGTTGTCCTTCAGGGCGAGCGAGCCCTGGGTCGTGAGCAGGCCCGCGGTGTTGAACGTGTCCTTGTGCGTCATCGGCAGTCCATGGAGCAGCCCGGTGGGCTTGCCCTGCGCGGTGGCCTCGTCGGCCTTCGCGGCGAGTTCGCGGGCGCGTTCGAAATCGGTGGTGACGACGGCATTGATCGGGCCATTGACCCGCTCGATCTGCTCGATGTGGCTCTCGAGGGCTTCCCGGGCCGACAGGTCGCGGCGCTTGATCGCTTCGGTCATCTCCCGGGCGCCCATGTCTTGAATCGCGTTCACGTTTTCCACGTCCTTGCTTGATTTGTTAGTCGATCGGCGCTGGGCCGAGATTCCTGATGTCCACAGTCTGTGCGCGCCGCGGACCGTGTGAATAGTCTGGTCGGGAAATTGGTCCAGAATGCATGAAAACGACAAATCCATGACGAAATCCCTCATTGGTTGCCAGAATCCCGGGGGCGGCGCAATCTGGAACGAAAGAGACGTGGCTCACAGTTTAGCCGGGAATGTGGCTGACGGCGGCGGCGTCGATGAGACCAAAGGAGAAGTTGCCGTGCCGCAAATCCACCCCCTCGCTGCAAACCCGACATCCACGGATATCTGGGCCGTGGCGAACACCCCGATCCTCTGGATCTGCGCACTGGGCGTCTTCGCCGTGATCTTCGTGCAGACCTATCTCTATATCAAGGCCGCCCGCCGCGCGGCGCCGCACATCGGCATGCCGACGCGCGAACTGAAGGAATCCTTCCGGGCCGGGGCCGTGGCCTCCATTGGCCCCTCGCTGGCGGTGGTGCTGGTGGCCATCGCCCTCCTGGCGCTGTTCGGGACCCCGGCGGTGCTGGTCCGCATCGGGCTGATCGGCTCCGCCTCGACCGAAACGGCCTCGGCGTCCCTGGCGGCGATTTCCATGGGCACCGTGCTCGGCGGGCCCGAATACACGCAGCAGGTCTTCGCCGTCGCGTTCATGGCCATGTCCCTCTCGGGCGGCATGTGGATGCTCTCCACCTTGGTGCTGACCCCCGTGCTCAAGCGCGGCGGCAAGAAACTGGCGAAGGCCAACCCGGCGGTCATGGCACTGATCCCGGCCGCCGCATTGCTCGGCGCCTTTTCGATGCTGGCCATCGCGGAGCTGCCCAAGTCCAACATCCACGCGGTCACCTTGATGATTTCCGCGGCAACCATGTGCATGTGCCTCTTCCTGGCCAGGCTGCTCAAGGTGAGGTGGCTGAAGGAATGGGCGCTGGGCTTTGCCATCATGGTCGCCATCGCCGCCGCCTACCTGATGCACACGGCCTAGCCCCGCGTTCCCTGCAAACAAGAAAGCAGAAAAACCATGACCACCCCCGTCGCCACCCATTCCGATGCCTCCATGGCCCGTTTTGAATCCGAGACCACGCGCTACGGATCGCTGACCATGCTTGCCGGTCTCGTCTTCTCGCTGCTCGGACCCGTCTACCTGGTCTTCTTCTCGGGCCTGGAGATCACCGGACCCATGGTCTGGATCGCGTTCGTCGCGGTCGCGGCCACCTTCGGGGTCTTTTGGTTCGTCGAGCCGCTGACCTACTTCCCGATCCTCGGCTCGGCCGCGATGTACCAGGCGTTCATGATCGGGAACATCTCCAACAAACTGCTCCCCGCCGCCATCGTTGCCCAGTCCAGCATCAACGCCAAGCCCGGAACCCGGCGCGGCGACCTGGCGGCCGTGATGGCCATCGGCGGGGCGGCAACCGTCCACCTGACCAGCCTGCTGGTCTTCGTCGGGCTGCTGGGCACGTGGCTGGTCTCGCTGGTACCCGCCAGCATGATCGAGGTCGCCCGCCTCTACATCCTGCCCGCACTCATGGGGGCCGTGCTCGTGCAGGCCATCGTGAGCATGAAGCGCCTGCGGCCCACAGTGATCGCGGTGGCCCTGGCCCTGCTGGTCCAATTCGTCATCGTTCCCGCCGCACCGAAGATGGCCCTCTTCGCCACCGCGCTGGTGGTCGTCTGCTCGATCATCCTGTCCTGGGTGCTGCGGGACCGAAAAGAGATCCACACCGCCGTCGAAGTCGACTGATCCAACTCTCCGCAGGCCTCCGCCACACACGGCGCCGGACACCGAACGAAAGGAAGCACCACATCATGACCGCACCAACCCTGGACCTCGAGGGCATCGCCACCGACTGGATGCACGAGCAGTACCTGCACCTGCACCGGCATCCCGAGCTCTCCATGCAGGAGCACGAAACCGCCGCCTACATCCAGGCGCGCCTGGCCGAACTCGGCATCGAGAACTTCCGCTGCGGCGGCACAGGCGTGGTGGGAATCCTGCGCAACGGTCCGGGCAAGACCGTGGCCTTCCGCGCCGACACCGACGGGCTGCCGATCAAGGAGGACACCGGGGCCGACTACGCCTCGACGGCGACCTCGCATTTGCCCGACGGCACCGAGGTCCCGGTTATGCACGGCTGCGGCCACGACACCCATGTCGCGGTGCTGCTGGCCGCGGCGCGATTCCTCGCGGAAAACAAGCCGGCGTGGCACGGGACCCTGGTGCTGGTGTTCCAGCCCGGGGAGGAAACCGGTGCCGGGGCCCGGGCCATGGTCCAGGACGGGCTCTGGGAGCGGGCGCCGCGGCCGGACGTCGTGCTCGGACAGCATGTCTTTCCCTACGCGGCCGGATCCGTCCACATATCCTCCGGCACCGCGATGGCCCTGGCCGACGCCCTGAAGGTGACCCTGCACGGGAAGCAGTCCCACGGCTCACAGCCGCAGGACTCCATCGACCCGATCCTGCTCGGCGCCCACATCATTGCCAGGCTGCAGGGGATCGTTTCCCGGGAGCTGGCCCCCACGACGCCGGCGGTGGTGACGGCGGGGACGTTCCACGCCGGCCTGAAGGAAAACATCATTCCCGACCGGGCGGAGTTCACGCTCAATGTCAGGACGCTGACTCCCGAGGTCCGCGCCACGGTGCTGGAGGCGATCACCCGGATCGTCAACGCGGAGGCCCAGGCCTCCAATGCGCCCGCGCCCGACATCGAGCACGTCTACGATTTCCCGCGCTGCTATAACGATCCGGACCAGACGCAGTCGGTCATCGCGTCGTTGCGCGCCGAGCTGGGCCAGGAGCAGGTGGTCCTGGCCCCGCCGGTCATGGGCAGCGAGGACGTGGGGTGGCTCGGCGATTCCATCGACGTGCCCACCGTCTACTGGTTCTTCGGCGGATTCCCCGCGAACCAGGAGCATCCGCCGGTGAACCACTCGCCCTACTTCCTGCCCGAGATGGAACCGACCCTTTCGGGCGGGGTCCGGGCGGCGGTCGCGGCCATATCGGGCTACCTGGCCTAGAAACCAAACGGGTGCGGAAGGCGACGATGTCTCCTTCCGCACTTGCATGTTCCGGCCCGGCACCGCCTCATCTTCCCGTCCTCCGGTGCGGGGAAGTGGCCGTCCACAGTCCGCCGGATGAAGGCGCTGTCGCGAGGTGTGCCGGCGCATCCGGCGGACTTGGAGGTGGAGCTGGTCGACGTCCTGCGGGTGGGAATACGCCAGCAAAAACAGTTGTATCGTGAGACGATACACGATACGGTAATTCCGTGATCGTCAGTTTCCGGCACAAGGGGTTGGAAGCGCTCTATCGCGACAATTCCAAGAAGGGCGTGCAGCCCGCGCATGCGGCCAAGCTCCTCCGCATCTTGGGCGTGCTCGATATTGCGCAAACACCGGCAGACCTCGCCATTCCCTCGTTCCGCACGCATGAGCTCAAGGGCGACCTTGCCGGACACTTCTCGATCTGGGTCAACGGCAATTGGCGTGTGACGTTCCGATTCGCTGGACAAGACGTCGAGCTCGTTGACTACAAGGACTACCACTGAAGGAACAGCACCATGATGAAGAACCCACCGCACCCGGGTGAGATCATTCGCGAAGACGTGCTCGCCGAACTCGGCTTGACCATCGCTGAAGCCGCGCTGAGGTTGGGGGTCTCCCGCGTGACCCTGAGCCGCGTTGTCAACGGACGTGCCGGCATCAGCCCGAACCTGGCCGTCAGGCTGGAGCTTGCCGGGACCGGTACCGCCCGAGGATGGCTTGCCATGCAGGTGAACTATGACCTTGCCCGGGAGCTGAACGGCAAGACACACGACGTGAAACCACTCGACGCCGCCTGAACAGTGGGCTAAACACGGGCACTCCCACGCTTCGATGAAGTGTGGGAGTGCCCGTGTTCGCGTTCGGCCAATGTGAGGCCCGAGCTTGTTGGCGCTACAGCGCCCTTAGAATCACGGCGCTTCCCTGTCCGCCGCCGCCGCAGATGCCGGTGGCGCCCACGGATCCGGCGCCGAGCTCGGCGAGCTGGCGGGCAAGGGTGCCGACGATCCGGGCGCCCGAGGCACCGATCGGGTGGCCCAGGGCGATGGCCCCGCCCTTGGCGTTGACGATCTCCGGGTCGATGCCGAGCTTCGCGGTGGAGCGCACGCCCACGGCGGCAAAGGCCTCGTTGATCTCGACCGCCTTAAGATCCGCCGGCGCAATGCCGGTGCCTTCCAGCGCGGCCAGGATGGCGTTGGCCGGCTGCTCGTGCAGCGTGACGTCGGGTCCTGCCACCAGGGCGTGGGAGACGATCTCGGCAATCGGCTTGATGCCCAGGCGCTCGGCGGCGGCCTTGCTGACCAGCACCACCGCGGCGGCGCCGTCGGTGATCTGCGAGGCGTTGCCCGCCGTGATGGTGCCGTCCTTGGAAAAGGCCGGGCGCAGTTTGCCCAGGGAATCCGCCGTGGTCTCGGCGCGGATCCCGTCATCGGCGGAGACGACGGTGTCCCCGCGCCGGGAGGAGATGGTGAAGGGGGCGATCTCCCCGGCGTGGAAGTCTGCTGCTGCGGCGGCCAGCTGGTGCGAGCGGGCGGAGAACTCGTCCTGCTCCGCACGCTTGATGCCCATGGAAGTGTTGCCGTCCTCGGTGGAGGAACCCATGGAGCGGGCCTCAAACGCGTCGGTGAGTCCGTCGAATTCGAGGGTGTCGATCATTTCGATGGCGCCGTACTTGGTTCCGGCCCGGGCGCGCTGGACGTGGGGGGCCAGCGACATGGATTCCTGGCCGATGGCCACCACCACGTCCGCCTCGCCGGCGGCGATCATGCGGGTTCCCGCCACCACGGCCTCGGTGCCCGAGAGGCACACTGCGTTCAGGGTCAGGGCGGGCACATTGAGGCCGATGCCCGCGCCCACGGCGGACTGGCGTGCCGGGTTCTGCCCGGCACCTGCCTGCAGCACCTGGCCGGCGAAGACCCGCTGGACCTGGTCGGCGGGAATCCCTGCACGTTCGAGCGCCGCAGCGGCGGCGTGGGCTCCCAAGTCAGTGGCCGACACGGTGCCGAAGGCCCCGTTGAATCGGGCAAACGGGGTGCGGGCGTACCCGGCGATCAGTGCGCTCATGCTGCTTCTTCTTCCTCAAGGTCAATGGTGAATGCGGCCCCCGTGGCCTCGTGCAGGGACTCGATGGTGATCCCCGGCGCCACGGCGCGCAGCACCAGGGCGGAGTCAACCACGTCGAACACCGCGCGGTCGGTGATGATCCTGTCCACCACGCCGACGCCAGTCAGTGGCAGGTCGCAGCGCTCGACGATCTTCGGCGTGCCGTCCTTGGCCACGTGGTCGGTGATGACGATGACGCGCGGGGTGCCGGCGACCAGGTCCATGGCCCCGCCCATGCCCTTGACGAGCTTGCCGGGGATGGTCCAGTTGGCCAGGTCGCCGTTGGCGGCGACCTGCAGGGCGCCGAGGATCGCGGTGGCCACGTGCCCGCCGCGGATCATGCCGAAGGAGGTGGCCGAGTCGAAGTAGCTGCCGCCGGGCAGCAGGGTGACGGTCTGCTTGCCCGCGTTGATCAGGTCGGCGTCCTCTTCCCCCTCGAAGGGGAAGGGGCCCATGCCCAGCAGGCCGTTCTCGGATTGAAGGGTGACGCGCACGCCCTCGGGCAGGTTGTTGGCCACCAGGGTCGGGATGCCGATGCCCAGGTTCACGTATTGGCCGTCCGTCAGTTCGCTGGCGGCAATGGCCGCCATTTCATCACGTGTCCACATGCTGTTTATGCCTCCTGGCGGACGCGCACGGTCCGCTGTTCGATGTCCTTGACGCCGTCGGTCGCGACGACGTGCTGCACGAAGATGCCCGGGGTGTCCACGAGGGTCGGATCAAGGTAGTTCTCGTGGATGAGCTCGGCCTCTGCGAACGTCACGCGGCCGGCGGCGGCGACGAGCGGATTGAAATTCCGTGCGGTCATCCGGTAGCGCAAGTTGCCTTCCGGGTCGGCCTCGAAGGCGCGGACCAAGGAAATGTCCGCGACGATGCCGCGCTCCAAGATCGCGGCCCGGCCATCGAATTCCATCACTTCCTTGCCCTCGGCGACCGGGGTGCCCACGCCGGTGGGGGTGTAGAAGGCGGGGATGCCCGCACCCCCGGCCCGCAGGCGCTCGGCCAGCGTGCCCTGCGGGACGAACTCGACCTCGAGCTCGTTGTCCAGGAACTGCTGGGCGAAGAGCTTGTTCTCGCCCACGTAGGAGGCCAGGACCTTGGATACCTGCTTGTTTTCCAGCAGCACGCCCAGCCCCTTGCCGTCCACGCCCATGTTGTTCGAGACGATGGTCAGCCCGGTTGCGCCCGAGTCGCGCAGGGCGGTGATTAATCGATTCGGGATTCCGCTGAGGCCGAAGCCGCCAACCGCAATGGTCATTCCATCGCGCACGGTTGCGGCCAACGCCGAAGAGGCGTCGCCGATGACTTTCGTTGCCATGGTTCTCCTTGTGTCGTCCACGATGTGGAGTACGTTGATGTCCTGCTCTGACCGTACTGATCCGGCGTTCTCCCGGTCAATGGATCGGAGTAATGTGACCTGGATTGCTCGATGGGTGGTTAGTTGGGTGAATCTCGACCATAATATGGACATGAATTCCTCGTTCCCCGGTGCCCAGGTGGTGGGCCGCATGGCGGCAGTGCTGCGTGCCGTCAGCACCGCGATGCCCAGGGGCATCTCCACGACGGAGGTCGCACGAAGCACCGGACTTGCCCGCCCGACCGTCCACCGGCTGCTCGCCGCACTGACGGCCGAGGGGTTTTGCGACCACGACAACCAGGAGGGGCTGTGGCTGCTGGGCCCGGAAATGTACCTGATGGGGACCGTTGCGGCCGAACGCTACGACATCACCGAGATTGCCCGCGACCACGTTGCCGCCCTGGCCGAGGCGACGGGTGAAAGCGCGTTTCTCTCGGTGCGGCGGGGAGATGAGACCGTCTGCCTGCTGCGAGCTGACGGGGCATTCCCGATCCGCTCCTTCGTACTCTACGAGGGCAAGCGCTTCCCGCTCGGTGTGGCCTCCGCGGGGTTGGCGATCCTGTCGTTCCTGCCCGAAAAAGCGATGGAGCGCTATTTGGAAGGCAGGGATCTGGCTGCGGAACATGGAAGCGACCACGCGCCGGAGCCGTTGCGCCGGCGCATCGCCGAGACGCGGGGGCGCGGCTGGGCGGAGAACCCGGCACTGATCGTGGAGGGAAGCTGGGGGATGGGGGCCGCGGTCTTTGACGCCGCGGGCCAGCCCGCTTGGGCGTTGAGCCTGACCGGCGTCGAATCGCGGTTTTCGCCCGAGCGGCGCCCCGAAATGGGGCGGCTGCTGATGCACCACGCCCACGAGCTGTCCAAGAAGTTGCGTGGCGAGCAGGCCTTGCCCGCGCGCTGAGCCTGATTGCCTCGACTCCAGGCGTCGCGCAAGCATTGCCCTTTTGCCCCACCTGCCTCTCGTTGGGCCATTTCGCGGTGGATGTCGATTGCTCGCCCTATGACCTACCGCAGTGCCCGCCCCGGTTCTAGGCTTGGAGCATGTCGCAGGAAGATCAGTCCTCCGCGGACATAGGGACAACCGACAGGCAAGCCGCCAAGAATGCGACGCCACCCAAGGCGGGGCACCGCACGTTCATGCACGTGCTGGTCAATACCGCCGTCGCCAATGTAACCACCAGTTTCCTCTGGTTTGCCCTGACCTTCTGGGTGTACCTGGAGACCCGTTCTGTGCTGGCCACCGGACTCATCGGCGGCACCTACATGCTGTTGGTCGCGTTCTTTGGCCTGTTCTTCGGGGTGCTCGTTGACAGGTACCGCAAGCACGCGGTGATGGTGGGCTCCACGCTGTTCACCGTGGCCTGCTTCGCGGTGGCTGGAACGATGTTCATGCTGGTCCCCGAGGCCGAGATGCTGAGCCTGACCGGGATCTGGTTCTGGCTCTTTGCCCTCGTGGTGCTCATCGGGGCGGTGGTCGAGCAGCTGCGCAATATCGCCCTGTCCACCACCGTGACGCTGCTGGTCCCGGCGGACCGCCGGGCCAATGCCAACGGCCTGGTGGGGACGGTGCAGGGCCTCGCGTTCATGATCACCTCCGTCTTTAGCGGGCTGGCCATCGGGTTCCTGGGCATGGGAGGCACGATCATCATTGCGCTCGTGGCCTGCGGTGCGGTGCTGGTGCACCTGCTGGCCCTGAGGATTCCGGAACCCAAGATCGTGCGGGCCGAGGGGCGCGAGAATTTCGCCGAGCTACGTGCCGGGATCGCGGCGGTCCGCGCGACGCAGGGCCTGTTTGCCCTGATCCTGTTCACCACCTTCAACAACCTGACCGGCGGGGTATTCATGGCACTGATGGACCCCTATGGCCTGACGATCTTCCCGGTGGAGATCTGGGGCGTGGTGCTCGGGGTGACGGCCACCGGGTTCCTGATCGGTGGCGGATTGGTGGCCAAGTTCGGCCTCGGCAAGAACCCGATCCGCACGATGCTGATCCTGGTGGCCTGCACCGGCGTGCTGGGTGCCACGTTCACGATCCGCGAGTGGTGGTGGCTTTATGCGGTGGGGATTTGGGTCTTCATGATGATCATCCCCGCGGTCGAGGCGGCGGAGCAGACCGTGATCCAGAAGGTGGTCCCGTACAAGGTCCAGGGCAGGGTGTTCGGCTTCGCCATGACGTTCGAGTCGGCTGCCGCTCCGATCACCGCGTTCATGATCGCGCCTCTGGCCGAGTTCTGGATCATTCCCTACATGGCATCCGACCCGGGCAAGCAAAGCTGGGGCTGGCTGCTGGGGGAGGGTAACGCCCGCGGGATCGCGATGGTGTTCCTGGTCTCCGGGATCGCCTCGATCTTCCTTGGGCTCGCCGCCCTGGCCACGCGGTCGTATCGGCGGCTCTCGATCGCCTACGCCACGGCTCCGGAGAGCGCGCCGATCGCGGAGGGCCAACTGGACGTGGAAGCCACTTCCGACGAGGAGTCCTGAACGCCGGCTCAGGCGGGTTGATGCCCCGCGCCGAGGTTGCGCTCGATCCGGCGATCCGGGACCAGCCACAGGATGGCGACGACCACGAAGAACGCGACGCCCAGGTAGCCCCAGACCTTGTCGTGCTCGCCGCCCAGCAGGGCAGCAAGGATCCCGGCGGTGTAGAGCACCAGGGACGCCTTGCCTTTTCGGTCCCGTCCCATGGCGCGTTTGAGCGCCGAGTCGGCCCCCTGCCCGCGGATGATCACGCGCTGCAGGATGAGGTAGGCGGCTGCCGCCGCCAAAAGATTGATGCCGTAGATGACGACGGGTGTCTTGGCCAGGGCGCTTTCATCCATCCAGGCGGTGCTGAACGGCAGGAGGGACAGCCAGAAGAGCAGATGCAGGTTGGCCCAGAGGACTCCGCCGGTGATCTTCTCGGTGACCTGGAACATGTGGTGGTGGTTGTTCCAGTAGATGCCGATGTAGACGAAGCTCAGCAGGTAGGTCAGCAGGCTGGAGCCGATGACCGGGAGGAGCGAAGCCATGTCGTGGCCCTCGGGGACCTTGAGTTCCAGGACCATGATCGTGATGATGATGGCCAGGACGCCATCGCTGAATGCTTCCAAGCGGCTGGTGGGCATGCCCGGCCGTCTCCCTTCCCACATGCCGATTCCCTCGCGAAATCGCTGAACCCGATACTTTCACACGCGTGCGGGTATACCGTGTCTTTCATCTGCACGAATTGCCATGGGTCGGCCGCGACCGGCCGCCGAAGGCTTTGAGAGGAGCACGACATGGAGAAGAAAACCGCTCCGGAACCGGTGCGCGACCAGGCCCGGGACCACCTGCTCACGCCGCAGAACTGCGTGTTGGCGTTGATTGATTTCCAGCCCGAGCAGTACGGGACCGTCACCTCGACCACGCGCGAGCGGATCGACCTCAACGTGGTGGCGCTGTGCCGGCTGGCCACGAAATTCGGGGTGCCCGTGGTGCTGTCCACCGTCGGGGTGGACATGGGCGTGAACCAGGGAACCAGTCAGGTGATCAAGGACGAGTTGCCCGGTGTGAGGGAGATTGACCGCAGCGGGGTGAACGCCTGGGAGGACGCGGACTTCCGCGCGGCGATCGAGGGCACCGGGCGCCGCAAGGTGGTCATTGCGGGATTGTGGACCGAGGTCTGCCTGACCTTCCCGACCCTGGACATGCTCGCCGAGGGTTATGGCGTCTATCCCGTGGCGGACGCCGTCGGGGGAATCTCCCAGGTCGCCCACGACCGCGCCTTCGACCGGATGATCGCCGCCGGGGCCCAGCCGGTGACGGCGATTTCCTTCGGTTCGGAGCTCATGCGCAACTGGGCCCGCGAGGACTCGGACAAGCTGCGTGAGGTGATGCGCTGGTACTTCCCGCGCAAACAGGAACTCGACGCGGACGGCAAGTAGGACCGCTACCTCCCGGACGCTCAGCGGTGCAACCGCAGCGCGCCCGATGTCCGCCGGGCCCGGGCGTACTGTCGTGCCGCGGATCTGGCGATGCCTTCCTCCCGCTTGAGAATCTTTTCGCACGCGTGCCGGGCATCCTCCCGTAGGGAAGGTTCGGCGACCAGGGATGCGAGGAAAGCGCGGGTCATCACGCTGTCCTGGTGGTTGCCCAGGATCTTCTGCAGCCGGCGTGCCCGGCGGGCCAGAGTGGCGGCCCGTTTCGAGTGGATCCCGGCGGCGGATTCCGCGGCGTGCAGCAGCCGCTTGGTGTCCTTGCGCAGCCGGTGCAGCGCCACATCGCGGTCGTGCCCGGGTTCGGTGCGCACCATGGCCCGGTACGCGCGGTCAACGATCCTGGCCTGGTCGTTGACCGATGCCGCGACCTCGGTGCCGGCGGGGCGGCGGGCAGGTTCCCTGGCCGGGGGATCGTCCCGGAATCGCTCGAGGTCCTCCAACAGCCGACGATAGCGCCTGGACTTCAAGGTCTTGCCCACCCGCCGGTGTCCGGCGTCGAGGGCATCACCGAGCCCGCGTTCGAGGGACTCCACGAGAACCTCGGTCCGCCACTTCGCGGGCAGCTCCTCGATACGGTCACGGAGTCGTTCGCGCACGACCTCGGCATCCCGGGAACGGCCCAGGGCCTTGGCCAGCCATTTGAGCTCGTGGCCCAGAATCCGGCGTGGGCTTGCCTCGAAAAGATGCCCGTAGATTTCCAGGGCGGAGCGCAGTCGCCGGGTTGCCGATCTCATGTCGTGGACCGCTTCCGGGCTGCCGGTACGAACCTCGGGATCTTGGATGAGCAGTTCCTTGATTTGGTCGTCCAGGTAGCCGATGGCCACATCCAGGACGATCCTGTTTTCGCGCCTCGCCGGGTCGCCCGAGGTGTGGCCGGGCGGCGGCGGGTCGGCGGGTCTCCGGGCATTGGCCATGGTGCGCATCCTTTCCCGGAACCTCGAACACGGGTGGCCTCCGCGGGCAGATCCCGGGCGGCCCGCCTCGGTTGCGTCAATCCCGATTCTAGAACCGGGAAGCCAACCCCGACAGATGGGGACCGGGGATCGGCAAGGCGGGCAGGCCACGGATCCGGACCCGGCCCCGGCACACGTTGGCTAGATAACCCCGGGCAGGTCCTTCACTCCGTCCAGCACCCAGTCGTGGGGGTGGGCCTCGAGCTGTTCACGGTCCAGCGCCCCGGTGAGCACGCCCAGGGTACGCACGCCCGCATTTCGTCCGGCGAGCAGGTCGACCACGGTGTCACCGCCGGCCACGACGGCACGGACATCGTGCACGCCGGTTGCCTCCATGACCCGGTGGATCATGAAAGGCGCGGGGCGCCCGGCCGCCACCTCGTCGCTGGTCACCACCGCATCCAGCAGCTGGCCTTCGCCGATGCCCCAGCCCAGGGCCGCAAGGATCGGCGCGGCCACATCGCGGGAGAACCCGGTGGTCAACCCGATCTTGATGCCGCGGGCCTTCAGCTCGGCCAGCGCGGCCTCGACGCCGGGTAGCGCCACAGGCGGGTTTTCGGCGTACACCTCCGACAGGTGCCCGCGGAACGCGTCAAATTGCTGCTCCACCAGTGCGGGGTCGGCCTCGACGCCGCCGAGTTCCAGCAGCGCGGCGATGGCCTCGGTCTTGTCCGCCCCCATCCACGCCTGGAGGTCCTCCGGGGTGAGGGTCGCCCCGGCCGAGGTGACCGCGTGGGCCAGGGCCTTGTAGACATCGCCGTGCTCGTTGATGGTTGTGCCGGCCATGTCCAGCACCACTAGTTCGATCATGATTCTTTTCCTTGCGTTTGTGGATGGATGGCCCGCCACGAAGGCGGCGGGCGGAACGGCCGTGGCCGGAGCTAGAGGAAGGTCACCGAGTTGCGCAGGATGCCGCCGGAGGGAGGAGCCATGAGCGAGCCGAGTTCCGTGGCCGGGGCCGGCGGCGCCACCAGCGAGCCCCAGTCGTGGACGTCCCGGGTCTCGGCGAGGAAATCCATGGCCTGCTGCAGGTGCCGCGGTTCGTAGTTGTGCACGCCGGTGATGGACAGCAGCGAGCGGACCAGCCGTTCGGGGTCAAGGGCGACGGCGGGCCCGGGGGAGACCGAGCCCGCCAGCACCAGCCGGCCACCGACGTCCAGCGCATCGAAGGCGGCCAGGACCGCGGGTTGGGCCCCGGATAGTTCCACGGCCACGTCATGGACGCCGGCTGCGCTTTCCTCGTCCGCGCGCCGGGTGGCGGTGGCGCCGAATGCGCGGGCAAGAGCCAGGCGTTCGCGGTTCAGGTCCCTGACCTCCACCGCGGCTGCCCCGCGCTGCCGTGCCACGGCGCAGGCGACGATGCCCAGCATCCCCGCGCCGCTGACCAAGACGCGCTTGTCGCGCAATTCGCCGGCGGCCTCGAGCACCGCCATCACGGTGGCGGTGGCGCAGGCCGCGGGTGCGGCCGCCGCATCGGTGACGGAATCGGGCACCGAGACAAGGGTGATGCCGCGCGGCAGCAGGATGTGCGAGGCGTATCCGCCGGAAATCCCCCACGGTCCGTCGAGCGGTTCGTGGCCGGTCTTGAGCAGGGAGCGGCATTTGGCGGTGCGCCCGGCGGTACACCGGTCGCAGTGCCCGCAGGAAACCGTCACGCTCCAGATGACCCGGTCGCCCGCGTTCAGTTCGTTGCCCTGGAAATCCTGGACGCCGCCCGGACCGGTGGCGAGGATCGTGCCGACCGCCTCGTGGCCAAGGATCGAGGGGAAGGAGCCGGGCCGGCGCCCGGAGACCGTGTGGATGTCGGATCCGCAGACGGTGGCCAGGTCGATCCTGGCCACCGCCTCGCCTGCGGCGAGCTCCGGCAGCTCGAGGGTGCGGGCCTCGAAGTCCCGCCCTCCGGTCCAGAGTTGCGCGCCCAGGGTCAGGCGACGTGTTTGCGTATCCATGCGGACAGCCTTTCGATGATGAAGACAATGGCGAAGATGATCAGGATGATGGTTCCGGCCACGTTGAAGTTCAGCGTGCGCACCGATTCCATCAGCAGGAACCCGATGCCGCCGGCGCCCACGATGCCCAGCACCGTGGAGGTGCGGATGTTCACGTCCAGCATGTACATGGCGTGGCCCACCAGTTGCGGCAGGGCCTGGGGGATCACCGCATTCAGCAACTGGTCCCACCAGCTCCCGCCGACCGCGCGCACCGCCTCGAGGGGACCCACCGGGATTTCCTCGATGGAGTCGGCGACCAGCTTGCCCAGGAAGCCAATGGTTCCCACGGCCAGGGCCATGGCGCCCGCCATGGGTCCCAGGCCGATCGCCGCGACGAAGATGACGGCCAGGATCAGCTCCGGGATGGCCCGCACCACCAGCACCACGGCGCGGGCCGCGGCATACACGGGACGCGACGGCGAGATATTGGAGGCGGCAAGGATGCCCACCGGCACCGCAAGCACGGCACCGATGACGGTGGCCACCAACCCGATCGCGAGGGTTTCCACCACCGCGGTCAGCAGCAGCTTCTCCACGCCCTCGATCGAGGGCGGCAGCAGGCGGCCGAAGACCGCGGCGAGTTCGCCGAAGCTCGTCAGCGGCGTCAGCGGGTTGATGCGCAGGTGGATGAAGGAATAGATGATTGCGGCGAACAAGGCGAGACCCGCGAGGCTGCGGGTCAGCCGGTCACCGGTCCACGGAGGCCTGACGGCCGAGCCCGGATCAATGACCCGGGGGGCTGGTCCGGAGCTGGACGGGTTCAGCAGGGTGCGGCGCAGCCCGATGGAGGCCAGCTCCATGGCGGCGATGACCAGCAGGATGACCAACACGATCCCCATGGCGCTCTCGTACATCAGCCCGCGCAGGGAATCCTGCAGGGCGAAGCCGATGCCGCCGGCACCGACGAAGCCCAGCACCACGGAGGTGCGCAGGTTGATGTCGATGCGGTAGATGAAGGTGCCGAGCCAGGCCGGGACCACCTGGGGCAATACGCCCATGACGAGTTCGCCCAGGCGTCCGGCACCGGTGGCGCGCACTGCCTCGCGGGGTCCGGCCTCGGAGGCCTCGATCGCGTCCGCGAAGAGCTTGGCCATCATGCCCACCGAGTGCAGCCCCAGGGCCAGGATGCCCGGCAGCACGCCGATGCCCAAGGCGCGGACGAACAAGACCGCGAAAACCAGGTCGGGGATGGCGCGGCACATTGTGATCACCATGCGCGCGGCACGGTGGACCAGCGGGTGCGGGGTGGTGTTCGCCGCGGCCAGGAAGGCCAGCGGGATCGAAATGACGGTGGCCAGCACGGTGCCCAGCAGCGCCATCATGAGGGTTTCGAGCAGCAGCTCGCCGATCCGCGGGGGATCGCTGAGCTCCGGCGGGAGCATGCGTGCGAGCAGGTTCGCCACGTCGCTGAAGCCGCCGCCCAGGGCGCGCAGGTCGAACTCGATGTGGCCGGCACCGGCCAGGGTCAGCGGGACCAAGGCTGCGAGCAGGAGCCAGAGGGTCAGTTTTTCGCGGGTGACCGGGGGCAGCAACGTCGCCGGCCGGCCGGGTGCCGGGGCGTCGTTCGGCTTCGCGGGGGCCGCGGGGCGGGTCTCGGTGGGCATCATGGGGTGGTGGCACCCGCGCCCGGATCCAGCTGCCGGTAGACATCAAGCACGCGTTCCTTGGTCAGCGTGGAGGTGGCCTCGTCCAGGACCTTTTCGCCGTTGCGCAGGCCCACGATGCGGTGGGCCCAGTCCAGGGCCAGGTCCACCTGGTGCAGCGTGCACACCACGGTGATCCGGTTTTCCAGGCAGACCTGGAAGAGCAGGTCCATGACGTTTGCCGCGTTCTGCGGGTCCAGGGAGGCGACCGGTTCGTCGGCCAGGATGATTTCGGGCTTCTGCATCAGGGCCCGGGCGATGGCCACGCGTTGCTGCTGGCCCCCGGAGAGTGAATCGGCGCGTTGGAAGGCCAGTTCGCCCAGGCCCACGCGTTCGAGGTGGCCCAGGGCCTCGCGCCGCTGGGCCTTCGTGTAGCTGAGCAGGCCGTAGCGCGGTCCGCGGATCCGCCCCGCCGCCCCGATCAGCACGTTTTCCAGGCAGGACAGCCGCCCGACCAGGTTGAAGTGCTGGAAGATGAAGCCCACGCGCGAGCGCAATGCACGGAGCCGGCGTGACTTGGTCTTGTGCACGGGTTCGCCCAGTACCGTGGCCTCGCCGCCGGTCAGCGGGTGCAGCCCATTGAGGCAGCGCAGCAGGGTGGACTTGCCGGATCCGGAGAGGCCCAGCAGGACTGTCATTTCGCCCTTGGCCACCTGCAGGTCGACGCCCTTGAGCGCGTGGGTGGCCCCGAAGCTCTTGCGCAGCCCGGACGCGTCGATGGCGATTTCGGATTCGGGTGCCATCTCATGCCCCGGTTCGACGTGGGTCCCTTGCATCAGGCTCATGATTCGCACTTTTCGGACTTGGTGGCGGCGCAGACGGTGCGGATGCCGTCGTAGTCGGTGTCGGTGGCCGGCACGACGCCCCAGGCGTGTTCGCCGGTGATCAGGCAGTCCTCGTCCTGGCAGTAGCCCTGGGATTCGAAGTAGTCGGCATTGGCCTTTTCGGTGAACAGCGCGGTGAGCTTGTTGGTGGTTTCATCGCCCAGGGAGTTGCGGACGGCGAAGACCGAGCCCGGGATCTTCTCCGAGGTCCAGACCGATTTCAGGTCCCCTTCGGCCAGTTCGCCCTTGCCCGGCAGCGTTTCCTCGACCATTGACTGCATGGCGAAGCCGACTTCGCAGTCGCCGTTCTTCACCGAGAGGGCCGAGGCGTCGTGGCCGCCGGCGTAGATGGGCTTCAGCGCGGCGCTGATGTCAGCTTCCTTGCCGCTTGCGGCAACCCCCGCCTGGATGAGTCCGGCCGAGGGGTAGAGGAACCCGGAGGTGGAACCCGGATCGACGAAGCAGGTGTCCTTGCCTGCGAAGTCCTTGATGTCAGTGACCCCGGTGTTCCCGGCCTGGGTGATGCCCAGTGCGTGGTAACCCGAGGGTTCCCCCTTTTCCCCGGCCAGCGCGCCGAGCGGCTTGATGTCGGCCTGGTTGGTGGTCGCGATGACGTAGGAGAACGGGCCGAGGAAGGCGATGTCCACGCGGTCGGCGATCATGCCCTCGACGATGCCCGCGTAGTCGCTGGCCTGCTGCAGCTTCACCGTGGAGCCGGTTTCCTTCTCGAGCATCTTGATCAGTGGATCGTAGGTGCCGGTAAGGTCGGCGGAGTTTTCGTTGGGGATGGCGCCAATGACAATTTCGGCGGGGAATCCGGCGGCGTTGATTTCGGGTTCGGCCGGGGCACATGCGGTGAGCAGGGTGGCTGCTGCCAGTGCGGCGGTCATGGCGAGTGCTTTGCGTTTCATGGGGAAACCTGTTCTGCGGTGTGGGGTTTGGGCCGGGCCTCGAAGTCGGGCTTCGGTGGCGCGTTCGTACCCAGCTTGGTCGCTGGCAAAGCAATTTGTCTAGACAGATTGGGGTCGTTTGTTGAATGTTCACCTAACGTTTGTTCCCCTGTTTCATAAGGAATTTCACGGATTTTGGGCTAGGATCTGGATATGCAAGCAGAAGCCACCTATCTCAAGTTGTCCCAACAGATCTTGGATCAGTATGCGGATGTTCCGCCGCAGCGTCCGCTGCCTTCCGAGCATGTTCTGGGGGCCCAGTTTGGTGTCAATCGCCAGACCATCAGGGCCGCGCTGGAGGAGCTGGAGCGTCGTTGGCTGATCCGGCGGGTCAAGGGCAGCGGGACCTTCCGCACCCGGCGCTATGAGTACCGGATCGGCCCGGACATTGCCCCGTCCTTCACGCGCACCGTGCGGGCAGCCGGCGCGGAACCACGCACCGAGAACGGCAAGCCCATGACGCGGCCGGCCAATGCGACCGAACGGGAAATCCTCGGTCTGGCGGCCAGCGCCCAGGTGGCGGTGCTGGAGCGTGTGCGCTTCATCGACGGGGCGCCCGTGAGCACGGCAACATCGGTGTTGCCCGCGGCCAGGGTGCCGCGCCTTGCGGCGGCAATGGCCTCCGACGATTCGCTGGATGCCGTGCTGCGCCGGGTCTACGGCTACACACCGGTGCGGCAATGGAGCCAAAGCCGGCTCGCTTCGCCGCCGCCCGAGGTCGCCGAGGTGTTGGGGCTGCGCGGACGCCCGCCGCAGATCCTGCTGCGCGGACTCGTGTCCTGCGGAGAATCCGGGCAGAAGCTTGAATACGTGGAAAGCTACCTACGCCCGGACGTCTTTGACGTGGTCACCGAGGTGGGAAAGTGGTAGACACCTACACCCTGGGGCACGTCCGGGCGCTCGCCGGGGACCGGATCCTGGAGGACCGGCTCATCAGTGTGGTGGACGGGAAAATCGAGGAAGTGCGTGCGCATCCGGCCGGCTTCCGCGCCGACATCGATGGCCGCGGCATGCTCTGCCTGCCGGGCCTGGTGGACCTGCACAGCGACGCCCTGGCCAGGGAATACCGTCCCCGCCCGGGTGCTTTTCTTCCCATCGACTTGGCGATGCAGGCGGCCGAGGGCAACCTGCTGGCGGCGGGCGTCACCACCGCCTTCCACGCCGTGGCCTTCCAGCTCAAGTCGGCCGTCGGGATTCCCATTGGTTCGCCCCGGGCGCCGGATGTGCACGATGCGGTGAACCAGTACCGGGATCCGCGGATGGACCACCGGGTGTTGCATCGCCTCGATGTGCGTTGCCGCGGCGGCGTTCAGATGTTCCGCGAACGGCTCGGCACGGGCCACATCCCGCTGGTCTCCTACGAGGACCACACCCCGGGGCAAGGGCAGTATCGCGACCGAACGGTGATGGAACGCTGGCTACGCGAGGCCCAGCACATGGATGCCAAGTCGGCGGCCGACCACGTGGATCGGCTGATTTCCGAACGCGACGAGGAACTGCCCTTAAGGGCCGAGACCCTGGCCTGGCTTGGCGAATTGGCCGCTGCCAAGGCCATCAGGCTCATGGGCCACGACCCCGTGACTCCCCAGGAGATCGACGAGCTCATCGAACGCAACGCATCCATAGCCGAGTTCCCCACCACCCTGGAGGCGGCCCTGCACGCATCGATTAGAGGGATTTCCACGGTTGCCGGGGCGCCGAACGTGTTGCTCGGGAGATCCCATTCGGGGAACGTCTCGGCCCTGGAGCTGGCACGGGCCGGAGTGCTGGATATCCTGGCCTCGGACTATCTGCCCTCGAGCCTGCTTTCCGCTGCTTTCGAACTTGCCCGGTTGGGCCACGCAACGCTTCCGGCGGCCATCGCCATGGTCACCGTGAATCCCGCGGTTGCGGCGGGACTGCACGACCGGGGAGTCCTGGAAGCGGGTTATCGGGCCGACATGGTCCTGGTCGCCGATGCGCACACTCGTCCACGGGTGATCCAAACGCTGAGCGCCGCGGCGTAGTCTTGCACGCATGACAAACCACCCGATCACCCTTGGCGCCATCAACCTGGAGGCCGAGGATCCCACCGCCCTGGCCGCGTTCTGGGCAGCGGTCACCGGAGCCGAACCCTCGGCCGGAGGGGACAGCGTCTACCTGCCGCCCAACGGTCCGGGCGGATTCGGGATGTTCTTCCAACCGGGAACCACGCCGCGGGCCGAGAACCAGGTGGCCCACTGGGACCTCACCGTCCCGTGGGGTTCGCGGGCGGCCGAGGTCCAGCGTCTGATCGGGCTCGGAGCCACGCACCAGTGGGACGTGCTCGACGAAGTGCCCCACGTCCGGTGGACCACCCTCGCCGATCCTGAAGGCAACCTGTTCTGCGTGGCCGAGCACCCGCCGGTGGACCAGCAGCGTGCATAGCGACCGGCGACGGGTCCGCTGACGAGTGGAAGCGACGTGGAGCGTCGCACCGGTGACGGGCTGCTGGAAATGGAAACTTGAAGAAACTCGCTCAGGCCACGAGCTGGTGCTGCCGCGAATCCACGGTGGGCGCATTTCCGGGTTGCGGTGAAGCGCTCGCCTCGGTCACCTGGTCCATGGAGATCCCATGGTCCAAGGCTGTTTGGATGATGGCGTCCAGCGCATCGGTACGCTCCTGAAGGAGTATCCGGGCGGAGGAGACGTCTTCGGTTGCTGCGCGGATCAGATCCAGCTCATGCACGGTTTTTCCCTTTCATTGGCTTCAAAGTTCGCATCTGAAGGCTAGCCTGTCCACCTTTGCACGCCATGAATGGCGGGTTAAATCGAGGATTCCCATGGATCCGGTACCTGCTCAAACTGGCTGCGCCTCGCTCAACGCCTACCTGTTTGAACGATCCGCCATGCTCCAACCAAGGGCTCCGGCTGCCCCTGCCGCCGTGTGAACCGTGGGTTCGTTGTCCACGACAGAGCCTCATGGCCGGACTCGGCATGGATTCCCAGCAAACACCAAGAAAAGAATCCTAAGTTGGGGAATGTTCCTGTTTTCATCTATCGAAGGAGGGCCCCATGGGTCTCGATGACAAGATTGGCAACAAAGCAGAAGAAGCCGCCGGAAAGATCAAGGAAGAGACCGGCAAGGCCACCGACGACGAGAAACTGCAGGCCGAGGGGGCTGGAGAGCAGGCTGCTGCGAAGACCAAGCAGGCCGGCGAACACCTCAAGGATGCTGCAAAGGACGTGACGGGTCACTAATCCCGCCACATCGCCCAGCAACACAGGCTCCCCGTGCGGAGATCCAAGCAAAATCGGATCCCACACGGGGAGCTTCCTTGTTCACTCATCGGCAGTCGCTCCGCGCCACCGGCAGACGGACGGCGACGGTCAGGACTAGGCCCTCGGGCAAACAGCGTGCGCAGGTGCGCCGTCTCCAGTGTCCATTGGTCGGTTCAACGAACAGGGAAAAGCCTTCATTTCGGAGCTCCTGACAGAACGGATGGTGGCCGTTTCTTCCGAGGACGCGTCCGGGCGATCCACCGGTTCGACCGGGACAGTATTTCCCTGCGCGCGCAGACCATTGATAAACCCCCGGTGAAAAGCGATGATCAAGACATAGTCGCGATCGGTCGAAGTCTTGCCGACGCGGACCGATGCTCCAACCCCCTGAGGGAAGGATTGGTTCCATGGCCATCGCCGCTCTGCTCTGCTGGCTCGTCACCGCAGTCATGGGTCTCACGATGTTCGGCCTATGGCTGCGCAACGGCGGTCTGCGTGCTGCCCGGGGAGATGCCTCCTTCCCGACGCGACTCGTGCCGCCGCTGATCTTCGGCCACCTCTTCCTCGCGGTTGCCGGCTTGGTGGTGTGGATCATCTACATCGTCAACAAGGAGGTCCTCCTGGCCTGGACCGCGCTCGGCCTGCTGGTCCTCGTTGCAGTCCTGGGGGAGATGATGTTCCTGCGCTGGAAGAACGGCAGGACCGAAGGTACCCCGGAATCGCGATTCCCGCTCGCGATCATCTACGGGCACGGCCTGTTTGCGCTGGCCACAGTCGTCCTGGTGTTGCTGACCGCATTGGGCATTGGAACTTGATCCAGCCGGACAATGCCGGCATTCCGAATACTGGGCCATCTGGAGGTAAGGCAATGAGTAGCGCATTGAACAGTGAACGGCTCGAAGGCGAACCAATATCACTTTGGGTTGCCACCGGCGGAACCACCGACTATCCCGGCCCGCGCGGCGACGTGGAGGTGGACGTTGCGGTGATCGGCGGCGGTATCGCCGGATTGACCACAGCGTTGGCGCTCAAGCGCGCCGGCCGGAGCATGGCGGTCATCGAGACCTCCAAAGTGGGCACCGGCGTCACCGGCCACACCACCGGCAAGGTCACCTCCCTGCATCGGCTCGCCTACACCGACTTGCGCGACAGCCACGATGCGGACACCGCCCGGGTCTATGGGCAGGCCAACGAGGCAGCCATCCGCCATATCGCCGACGTGGTGGCCGCCGAAGGCATCGACTGCGACTTCCGCACGGTGGCCAACTACACCTACGCCGAATCCGACGACGCCCTTGCACGCGTGCGTGCGGAGGCCGAATTTGCCATGGAGCTTGGCCTTCCCGCCACGTTCACGACCGATGTGCCGTTGCCCTTCCCCGTCAAGGGTGCGGTCAGGTTCGACGGGCAGGCGCAGGTGCATGCCGTGAAGTATCTCCAAGGGCTCGCCCGGGCGCTCAACGGGGATGGCAGCTTCGTCTTCGAGGGGACACGTGCGACGGACATCCAGGAGGGGTCGCCCTGCATCGTCAGCCTCGATGGGGGCATCGTCCGGGCGCGCGACGTCGTCGTCGCCACGAACGTGCCCTTCGGCGACCAGGGGCTGTTCGACGCCCGCTGCCTCGCGCACCGCTCCTACCTCGTCGCCGCGCAGGTGGAGGATGCGCCGCTGGACGCAACGTTCATCAGCGTCGACGAACCCATGCGCTCCATCCTGACCGTCGCCGTGGACGGCAGGAATTACGTGCTCGCCGGCGGGGAGGGGCACCGCGTCTCCGAATCCGGCGACACGGCCGAGCGCTACCGCAGGCTGGCCGCCTTCGCCCGCGAGGCCCTGGGTACCGGGGAGATAGCCTACCGGTGGTCGACGCAGGACGGCATTCCGCTTGACGGCCTGCCCTACGTGGGTCTCATGTCTCCCACCGCCAAGCACGTGTACGTGATCACCGGCCTGCGCAAATGGGGCCTGACCAACGGGACGGCCGCGGGCCTGATTCTTGCCGACACCATCACTGGCCGGGAGAACCCGTGGGCGGAGGTTTTCAACAGTAACCGCGTCACCCCGGTGGCCAGCGCGAAGCGGCTCATCGGGGAGAACCTCAAGGTCATCGCGACCGATCTGACCAGCAAATTGGCCCGCCATCGCGACCGCGCGGAATTGGCGCCCGGTCAGGGGGAGGTGTTCGAGGCCAAGGGCGAGAGCACCGCCGTTTACAAGGACGCCGAAGGGCAGCTCCATGCCGTTTCGGCCATATGCACGCACCTGGGCTGCACCGTGGAATTCAACTCGGCCGACACCACCTGGGACTGCCCCTGCCACGGATCCCGCTTCGCCACCGACGGCAGCGTCATCCAGGGACCTGCCATCGACGCCCTCCCGGCCAAGCCGGTGCCCTGGGCCGACGAAGGAGAGGGGGCCGGCACCGCCGGAGACGCCACGCCCGCAGCCGACTAGATGGATGCAGGTGCCGATGGTGAGAGTCGGGCATTTGCTGGAATCCGCTCGTATCCCTCCCTTGGACATTGCCAGTTAGGACAGCGGAATCCGCAGGAGATCCTGGCCAACGGTCAGATTGCCCGAGAAGTCCCGCTTCACCGTCTGACGCCAACGTTGCACAGGCCAATCCATCGGCACGAGGTGATTCAGTACCAGTCGGCGGACGCCGGCTTCCTCCGCCACCTTGCCGACTTCATCCGCTGCCGTGTGGGCCCCGAGCATGTGCTGGTAGCCGGCTTGGACTTGTGGCGAACGCGGCTCCGGCATTTCCCCGTCAAGCCATTCGCGGGAAATGGCCTCGTGCACCAGCACGTCGGCACCCTGGGCGAGCTTGACCAGGTTCGGCGTGCGCGACGTATCGCCGGAAAAGACCACGCTCCCGGCTTCCGTCTCGAATCGGTAGGCGAATGCGGGAAACACCGGTGCATGTTGGACGAGGATGCAGGTGACGCGGACCCGGTCGTCCTCGTATACCTGCACCGGTTCCATGTCTGGAACGTTGTTTCCATTGGGATCGGCCATCAAATGCGAGGGCAGCTCGATATCGCGCGCCTTGACGAGTTGATCGGGGCTTTTCGCATGGTTGTCGGCGATACGGTCATTGAAATCGGTGGCAAATGCGCGCTTGATCAGTTCCCAGGTTTCGGTGGTTCCCGGGGTCGGGTTCTCCGGGGCCACCACCGGTCCGCGAGCCCCGCCACCGAATACCGGTGGCAGCATTCCACGGTTACCGGGACCAATCAATTCAACTGGACGATCGACCATTTGAAGGCCATTGAAGATCCCCGAAGTGAAGAGACTATTGAGATCCACGATGTGGTCCGAATGCAGGTGGGTTATGAATACAGCGCGGAGCGCGTCGAGCGGTCCGCCGCCCGGCACTTGCCAGCTTCCCAGCCGAGCCTGCCGCAGTCGTTGCAGGACGCCGTGGCCCGCGTCCACCAGATAGTATCGGTCACCGACCCTCAGGGCGCTTGCAATGCCCTCGCACTCGGCCCCTGGCATGAAGGTAGGGCCACCGCCAACACCCAGGAGGATCACCTCGGTATCGGACGTGGATCCTCGGGCGCCACGCACGGAGGCCTGGACCGGTGCGGCGCCTATGGCCGTCGCTGCCCCGGCCACCAGTCCGGACTGCAATAAACGTCGACGTGAAAGCTTTTTCAGCGGCATTTGATTTGGCATGTGACGACCCTAACAGCGCGGTTTGGTCTTTCTGCGGGATCAAATTCAAGCCGTGGAGAGCAGGTATACGACCCGGGTATGGCCCCGGATTCAGCATTCAACTTGTCCTCAGATCCACGGTCGCCAGACCGTGCGTGGGCACATCCCGCGGTCGAGTTTGAGACAATGTTGATATGCGGCACCAGTCCCGCAAGGATTTTTCCGCCAAGGATTCCAAGCAAACAGTCGGCAAGTCCTCCCACGAACGGAACATGAGCGCACCTTGATTTCGCACACTCCAGAGCCGCCGGTGACTGACCGCACCTCCAAGAGCGCCGCCACTCGACAGCGTTTTGTAGATGAGGCATTACGGCTGTTCAAGGACAAGGGCTATGAGCAGACGTCAATGGCGCAGATAGCTTCGGCTGCTGGCGGGAGCAGGGCCAACCTTTACCTCTACTTCAATAGCAAGCCGCAGATCATCATGAGCAGGATGCAGGAGATTGAAGCAGAGGTTGCCGATTTGTACGCGATCCTCAACCAGATGCCGGACCACACGCCCGATTCGATGAGGCAGTGGCTCGAACAAGCCCGTCTCATGTGGGTTCAGTACGCCGCGGAGTTCGAGGCAATCAACCGTGCCATGGCTGCTGAGCCGAACGTACTTGACGAATGGCTGGGCTTGCTCAGGCGGATCGCCTCGGTCCAGACCACGTTGTACAACGGTTGCCAGACCGAGGATGAGCGGCAAGACCGGGAGGTGCACATGGCGACCCTCATGACGAGTTTGGAACGAAACTTCTACTTTCTGTACATCCGAGGCCACAACGAACGAGAGGACCGGGTCCTCGCCTCATTGGCCCGGCAATGGGCAAATTTGTTCGGCGAGTGACCCGGCCCTCAGGACGGAGCTGGATTAGTGGGCTTGGATACGGGAGAGCCGCACCTGCTTCGATAGCGTGAGGCCCGAGATGATGGCGAAAATCGTCGCGAAGGCCGCCACGGTGAATCCGACCTCAAAAACCTCCGGCCGCGGTGCCATGGTGATCGGGTCGGAGCCCCAACCCATGATGGCCGAGAAGATCGCCGCGCCGATCGACGAAGCCGCGAGTGCGATGGCTACGTATACCGATGCAGTTCCTGCCGCCTGTGCTTCGCGTGCTTCGAGCGCAATGACGGAGACCGCGGTGGTGAGGAGCGAAGTGTAGGCGAAACCGAAGACGAATATCGCCACGAGTACCGCGATTACATGCTCGTGCGTGAATCGCAGGAACACGAAGTCGGCGGCCAAGGCAAACGCCGCACCCAGGATCACGTTGCGCGCCGGTATGCGGACCAGGGCCCGGGAGACATAGCGTGCGGCAACGATGCCGGCGATGATCATGGGGATGAAAAGCAGGCTGGAGAAGAGCGGGTTGAACCCGAAGCCGTAACCGAGGAGAGGTGCCGGCAACATGGCCCAGGTCATGACGAGGTTGAACATGAGCATTCCGGTGATGCCCATGGTGAGGAACACCGTATAGGCGGGCAGGAGTCGCGCCGAGAACATTTCCTTGACATCGACCAGGGGATGGGCCGAACGGGACTCCCAGACCAGGGATGCGACAAGCAGGACGACGCCCAGTCCGACGGCGACGATGGTCAGCATTGAGGTGGGCCCCCACACCATCGACTGGCTGATTCCAACGCACAAGGCCGTGAGACCAAGGCCCATGAGCAAGACGCCCACGACGTCCAAGGACCTCGAGGAACCCTTGTGGCGCAGGAGTGCGTCCGAGTCGTCGCCCCAACGGAGGAATGCAACCAAGGAGAGCACTGTCAGAAGGGCGCCGAAAATGAACGCAATTCGCCAGCTAAGCCCGAGCGCAACAAACAGGCCACCGAACGCAAAACCAATGAATACTCCCACTGCCTGGCCTGCCGCAATGACGGCTACGGCCTTCTTGCGATCCACGGAGCTGAGGCGATCGCGCATGATTCCCAGGCAAAGGGCCTGCCCGGCCATGACGCCCGTGAGGAAGCGACCGATCAACAGCACCGTGAAGTTCGGGGCGATCGCGGAGACGATATAGCCCAAGGTGATCCCCAGGACGCACCAGATCATCAGGCGGCGATGGCCGAAGACGTCACCGGCCTTTGCCAGCAACGCGATGGTTGAAGCCCCGCAAAGTGTGGTGGCCAGCAGTGCCCAAGATACCTGCTGGGGCTCCAGGCCCAGGCCGGCTGCCATTGACCCGTAGAGCGGAATGGCCATGAGGGTCCCGACCTCATTGAGCATTTGTAGCAGCGAGAAGGTCACCGCCATCATCAGGCCGCCCTTGCGCCACCCGAGGGTCCTGCCGGCTGGTTCCCCCGAGTCGATGGTGTCCGCTGCCGAACGTCTGCCGAACGGGGATGGCGAAGCTGACCCCTGTGGGGTGGCTGCGGCCGATAACCGATTAGTACTCATGCGATCTCCTTGGGAGGGTGGAACACCTGCCGAACGGGCGCAGGCGCCCCCATCGGACATCCGCCAATCTTTGCGAGCGTGATGCAAGTCACCATTGTTCGGACATTACTAGACACGTGTCAAGATCTGGGGATTATGCGGGTATATGGTTCTCGTATAGCAGGTAGGCCGGAAGGCGCGCGGACCAGAACATTCTGCGCATGCCGACCGGGGCGACCAGGCCCGCCCGCCGGATCTTGCCTGCAGTTTCAGGCCCAACTCAGGCCACCACGAAAAGCCGGCGCACGGCGCCGGCTAAATGGGGGCTTCCATCAGCTTCCAGTAATGCGGTGCCATCCCGCTGCGCTGCAGACCCCGGCGGGCAGCATTGCAACGGCAAGGCACCGGGGAATGCCCGGGCTATGAAAATCGTTTGCGGAGCCGTCCGGGCAACGGTGAAGGAGGGCCTAGAGTTCCACCTCGTTGGGTCCGACATGCTGGCCGCCACCGTCGATGTTGAGCACCGCACCAGTGACATAGCTGGATGCCGGGGAGGCCAGGTAAACGGCCAGGCCCTCGAGTTCAGAGAGTTCTCCGGCTCGTTTCATTGCTGAGACCTTCATGAAATCCGAGCTCATCGCCTGGGCAACGGGGTTTGCCTTGCGAATCCCGGTCTCAAAAAGGCCGGGCGCGATCGCATTGACGGTGATCCCTCGATGGGCAAGCTCGAGCGCGGCGTTGCGGACCAATCCGACCACCCCTGCCTTCGTCGCGGCATAGGCGTAGCCGACCATCGGATCTGCCCGAATACCACCAACGGAGGAGGTGACGACGATGCGTCCGGTTCCCGAATTCAGGTGACGTGCCGCCGCCGACATCGCGTTGACGGCCCCGGTGAGGTTCACGTCGAGGACCTGCTGCCAGCGCTCGCGATCCAGGTCGGTGATCCGCCCGGACTTCAGGCGCGGACCGATCCCTGCACTGATCCCCGCGTTGGCGAATACAGCGTGAAGTCCGTGCTCGCCATGCTCGAGCCGCTCGAAGAGCGCGTCGAGCTCTTCGAAGTCGGTGGTGTCCACCGTGGCAACGTCAACCAGCACGTCTCGTCCGGCGAGATCTGCCTGGGCTTCCAAAAGCCGATCCCCGACAATATCGAGCAGCGTCACGTGGGCGCCGGCTTCGGCCAAGGCGGTGCCCATGCGTAGGCCCAGCCCGCTACCGCCCCCGGTGACGACGATCCCCAAACCCCGAACATCGAATAGTTCGCCAAGTTTCCTCAGCCGGCGTTCCTCGGAAATCGTTGAATGGTTTGTGTTAGTGGTTGTAGCGGTCATGCTGTTTACTCCTGTTCGGCGGTTTCGGATTCATGCGCACGCACGCGGGCCATTGTCAGTGCACCCTCAAGCACCCCGTGGGTGCCGAGGGTGGAAGCAATCTGCAGGACGGCCAGCAGCTCTTGCGCGGTGGCTCCGTGGCGCAGTGCATTGCGGAAGTGCTGCTCAATGCCGGGCCGGTGCAGATGGGTGGCGGCGACGTCGAAGGCAATGTAGATGAATTCCCTGACCTTGGGTTCCAGCTCCCCTTCGGTCCAGGGGAGACCGGAATACTCGCAGTACGCCTCGAAGAGGTCCGGATCCAGGCGCAGGAGTTGTTCGAAATCTTCATGCCAGAAGCCCCTGCGCGCTTCGAAAGAGGCCTTGAGTCGGTGCTGGTGCTCGGTCAAGGGCTCAGGGGTCTGGGGCAGGTTGCCCGTCTCCCTGAGGACCTTCTCCAGGATCGGCCCACCTACGTTGTGCGCGTGGATACCCAACGTCCCGGTCAGTTGCAGGACCTCCGCGATTTCCTGCTCGGTAGCGCCGGCACGCAGTGCTCCGCGGATGTGGCCCTCGGTCCCGGGCCCGTAGAGGTGTGTGGCCGCCGCGGCAACAGCAAGGTGAACCAGATGGCCGATCTTCTCGGACAGGACCCCTTGGCGATTGGAGACGCCAACGAGGCCGGCATGTATCTCGAACATGCGCGGGTTCAATTCCAACAACGCCTGCAGCCGTTCGTCCCAGCGACCGTGCAGTCGCTCGAAATCCTCCCGGAGTTGCGTCGGTGAGATCGCCTGAGCGGACACGGTGTTCGTCGTCATTGTCGGTAGTCCTTCATAGTCGGGGGGGTGGAGATTGGCCATCGCAATGCCGTCTGGGGGATGGTCGTGCCGATCGTGGTGGGTACGACATGGTGTTGTTGTCCAGTGCTCGGGGCCTGCACGGGGCAGGTCTTGGGTTCAGGACAAGTCGACCGGCCCTCGGTTGCGACCTTGCGGGATGTTGACTGTGGCCCGGATGTCCTGGCGGTCCAGGCGGCGAATGCCTTCAAGCAAGGAGCCATGCGGCTGTGGTCCTGGTCACCACGCTAGTATCGGCCGGGACCGGTTTGACATAGCGGCGACATAGTTGGGCGTCAGGGGATATAGCCTTCGCGTATGGGGGCGTTGATATTTGGCGATAACTTGGAAGGTTTCCATGAGGTGTCGCTCGGCAAGACGGCCACTGAATGGAACGGGCGGCACGGCTCATGCGACATTCGAGGGGCGGGAGTGATATTTGCATGCAGCTAGGCCGATTGGCCGGCTGCTGGAAGGAACTTTCCACCGTGCCCACGAGGTGTGCAGAAAGGCACCAACCGACTTTTTGTCCTCGCAGTCTTGCACGTCGGCACGTCGGATCCAGCAAGGGGAAACACCGCCCATGCATGTCTGGAGCGGGGAAGGTCCAGACGTGCATTGGCAGCACCCCTGGATCTTCCCCGCTCTGCACTAGACCTTCCGCACCCGGAGGACGCCGCCCTTCCGGCCCTCCGGGGGCCGACGCGTTGCAGGCCGACGATTCCGCGCGAGATGCGTGGACGGACGCGGTGAATTGCGTCGAGCCGCTGTCAGCGGCCGAGCACCAGCCGCGGACAGTTCCCGGCAGCGCGGGATACGCAGATCATCATGGTTTCGTTGGCTTCCTGTTCCGAGGCCGAAAGGATCGAGTCCCGGTGGTCGGCACGCCCCGAGAGGACCGGGGTCTCACACGTGCCGCAGGTTCCGGTCTTGCACGAGGAAATCACCGGCAGCCCTGCCTTCTGGGCTGCATCCAGGATTGTCTCGTCCGCGCCGACCTCAACGACCGTGCCGGACTCGGCGAACTCGACCTCGAACGGGGCATCTGGAGCGGTTCGCTCCACGGACTTGGGCGCGAACCGCTCCAGACGCAATGAATCCTTGGGCCAGTGCGCCGCGTGCTCCGCTGCTGCCCGGAGCAGCGGCTCGGGACCACATGCGTAGACCAGGGTGTCCGCCCGCGCCTCGGCAAGCAGCCCGGGCAAGTCCACGTGCCCGAACTCGTCTTGGGGAACAATGGCGACTTTCTCGCCGTAGGCGGCCAGTTCGTCGAGGAAAGCCATCGACGTGCGGGTGCGGCCGCCGTAGGTCAGTTCCCAGTCGGCGCCCGCGCGCTCGGCCTCCCTGATCATGGCGAGGATCGGCGTAATGCCGATGCCTCCGGCGATGAACAGGTACTTCCCTGCGGGGGAAAGGCGGAAGTTGTTGCGCGGCCAGGACACGGTGACGCGGGAGCCGGGGACGAGCGTCTCGTGCACGGCAGCGGAGCCGCCTCGTCCGGCAACTTCCTTGAGCACGCCAATCCGGTAGGTGGTTCGCTCCTCGGAGTCCGAGGACAACGAGTACTGCCGCACGTAGGGCTCGAGCTCTCCGTTGGGGATGTGGACATCGACGTGGGCCCCGGCCTTCCAATGCGGGAGCTGGCCCCCATCCGGATGTCCCAGGGTCAATGCGGCAACGCAGTCAGAAACCTCGGTCCGTTGAAGGACCTGCAGGTTCACCGTGCGGATCGTGCGTTCGCGGGAGCGTTCGACATCGGCCACGTCCCAGTGCACGTTCAGGGAACGACGCACCGGCAGCAGCGCCATTTTCAGGAAGTCCGGCGCGTCGGTCTCGTCGGGCCGAAGCGAGGGCAGGCGCTCGAAAAGCACCCGCAGGCCGGTGGTTCCCTGGACCCGGGCCAGCGGATTGCCCAGGCAGGTGTGCCGACCGGCGGTGAAGGCCAGGTGGTCGGTGGGGTTGGGACGGTGGATGTCGAATTCGAAGGGACGATCCACATGCTCGGGGTCGGTGTTGGCGGAGGCCAAGGCGATCCAGATCATGTCCCCGGCCGCGATCTTGATCCCGGAGAGTTCGATGTCGCGGGTGGCGCGGCGGGAGGTGAAGGTCGAGGACGGGCGTCGGCGGACGGTTTCCTCGAAGACCCGTGACCACAATTCGGGCTCGTCGATCGCATCCTGCAGCGCCTCGGGGTTTTCAGCGAGGAAGATGACCGCGTTGGTCATGGCCTGGGCGGTGGTGTCGGTGCCGGCCGCCGCGAACTCGGAAACGTGCAAGGCGATCTGCGGGGTCGGAAGTGCCCAGGACCCGTCGTCGTTCCTCGCCGAGGCCATCACCGAGATGATGTCGTCGGCGTCCGAATCGCGCCGTGAATCGACGATGTCGCGCAATACCAGGTTGGCCGCGACAAAGCGGTCCCACACCTCGGAACGCCTCGGTTCGGGCAGCGGCTCGTGGGCGGAGGACAGCACCGCGAAGAGGTCGTCGCGCAACTGCCGCAGCATGGCCTCATGCTCATAGCCGAGCCCCAACAAGGCCATGATGGTCTGGGTGGTCAGTTCCAGCGAGTATTCCTCGAGCAGGTTCGCCGACCCCTTGGTCTCGAACCTGTCGATGATCCGGTGTGCCCGGGCCTCGATTTCCGGCTGGAGCCGGTCCATGCGTTCCTTGATGAAGCCGCGCTGGGCCACGGAGCGGGCGTCGGTGTGGCCCGGCGGGTCCTGGCCCACGATCATCTTCGCCACGAGTTCCGGCGGGTAGATGTCCCGATGCTTCGCCGGGACGTCCGCGGCGGAGTTGGCCGCCGAGGAATAGGTCTGCCAGTCGGAGAGGACGGTCAGGCAATCCTCGCGCTTGGTGACGATCCAGGCGTTGAGGTACGGGTACCAGAACACCGGGGTGGCGTCGCGAACTTCCGCCAGGTGGCGGGCGGGGTCGTGGTAGTAGTCGTCGCCCATGGCATCGAAGCCGTGGGCGACGGGGCAGCGGCCCATGGGCCGGGCATTGTCCTGGAGGACGGTCATGGCCGGTTCCTTACTTGCTGGTGACCGCGGAGGCGGCGATGGTGGACAGTTTTTGGAAGCGTGCGACGTTGTCGCCCTCGTCCATCACCCCGGAGGAGAGGAAACAGAAGGACAGGCCGGAGACCGGGTCGACCCACAGCAGCGAGGATCCGGCGCCGTAGGAGCCGAAGGCGCGCGGGGAGACAAACGGGCCGAAGAACCGGGCGTGCGTGCCGCTTCCGGCCAATGCCATGCCCAGGCCCATGTTCCCCGGCGGGAGGTCCCAGCTGCGAGCTGCGGCGACCATGCCGTAGAGGTCGTTGATCTGATCGCCGGTCTGGTTGGACGTGGCAAAGTCGAGCACCGACTCCCCGAAGAGCTGCTCCCCGTTCGAGGTGCGGCCCCTGTTGCGCAGCACCTCGGTGAACGCGAAGACGTCCTCGATCGTGGAGACCGCGCCCACCCAGGGCATCTCGGCGTCGGGGCGGTCGATGACATCGTTGAGGCACTCGATGTCCTCGGGCTTGAGCCACGAGTCGTTGGCTTCGATGACCTTCAGCGGTACGGCCCGCTCCCGCCAGTCGGCGGGCATGCCGAAGCGGGTGTTGATCATTCCGATCGGTCCGAACACCTTCTCCTGCATGAGCTCCCTGAAGGAGTCTGCCCCGTACGCGCGGCGGGCCATTTCACCCATGAGCGCGTGGTTGATGGCCGCGGAGTAGTTGAGGTTGGTGCCGGGCTCATTGATCACGTCCACACCGCAGAGCGCCGAAATGACGTCTGCGAGCACGGCGAAACCCTCCGGGCCGACCCCCGGGTTGGGAGTGGCGGGCATGCCGGCGCGGTGGGTGAGCAGGTGTGCGAGGTTGATCCGGTCCTTGCGGGCCGCGCGGAACGGTTCGGTGCCGAAGAACTCCGGGATCAGGTCGACCACGCGCGTGGAGAGCATGAGCTTGCCCTCGCTGAGGGCCCGGTAGATCAGGACGTTGGTGAAGCCCTTGGACATGGAAAGGATGCGGTACACGTCATCGGACCGGGTGGGGCGATCGGTTGCGACCTCGGCCATGCCGTAGCTGCCGCGCATGGCGATCTCGCCGTGGCGCGCCACGATGACATTGGCGCCGTGGTAGTCGCCGCGGTCGATGTCCGCCCGGATGGTCTCGTCCAGGACCTCGAGGAAGCGGCGTTCAAGGCCTGGGGTATCGGTGATGGTGGTCTCGGGGAGTGCGATGTGCTGCATGGGGGAGTTCTCCGTTCAGGGTGCTGGGGGCGGTGGGGTCAGAGCATGAGGGCGCCGCCGGAGGGCGACATGGTTTGGCCGGTGTAGTGGCCGGCGTCGTCGGAGGCCAGGAACAGGACCGTGCGGCCGATCTCTTCCGGTTCGGCAACCCGCTTGAGCGGCTGCAGGGCCAGCAGGGCCTGGACGTGGTCCTCGCCGGAGGCGGTGAACATCGGGGTGTTGATGCCTGCAGGTGCCAAGGCATTGACCCGGATGTCGAAGGGTGCGAGCTCCGCGGCGACCGCCTTGGTCAGGCCCACGACCGCGGCCTTGGATGCCGGGTAGTAGGCGGGCATGGGCAGGCCGATGAGCCCGGCGACCGAGGCAAAGTTGATGATCGAGCCGCGGCCAGCCTTCTTGAGCAGCGGGACGGCGGCGCGAATGGTGTAGAAGGTGCCGTTGAGGTTGATCGCCACGACTCGGTCGAAGTCTTCGTCGGTGATACCGCCGAGGAACTCCGGGTTGTAGGGCTCGCCGGACTTGAAGGACTCGACCATTTTGGTGTTGATTCCATCCACCCATGCCTGCTTTTCCCTGTTCGGCGTGGAGACACCGGCGGCGTTGACCAGGATGTCCAGCTTGCCGTGGTCGATATCCACCTGCGCGAAGACCTGGTTGACGGCCCGGGAGTCTGAAATATCCGCCACGAAGCCGTGGGCGCGGTCCAGGGTCGTGAATTCGCGATCGAGGGCCTCTTGTCGAAGATCGATCCCATAGACGGTTGCGCCCGCCCCGATCAACGCCTTGGCGGCGGCCAGGCCCATGCCCGATGCTGCGCCGGTGACAACTGCGATCTTGCCGTCCAAATCCATGTGGTGCTCCCAATCTTCTCGAGGCCGTTCCGCGGGTGGAGCGAAGTGTCGTGCCTCACAGTAATAACGGGGACAGCCTGCCACAGTAATTAGACACGTGTCTAGTAATTTCCGGGAAAAGGCATATCTATTCTGTATATCCGCAGGGGTTAATTGAGGATTTTCGTTGTGCCGGCCGCCGGATCCGGCATTACGCTCGGGGCATTCGCCTATGACGCCCCTCACATTTCAGGAGATCTACGTGTCCGTTGCCAACTCGCAAAACCAACGCCCGAAAGGCGCTGCCCGCAAGGTCGCGGCCGCCAGCCTCGCGGGCAACACCATCGAGTACTACGACTTCTCGATTTACGGGCTCGCCGCGGCGCTCGTGTTCCCACAGCTTTTCTTTCCCGACACCAATCCATTCATCGCAACCTTGGCCACCTTCGCCACACTTGCCGTGGGCTATTTTTCGCGCCCGCTGGGCGCCGTGATTTTCGGGCATTACGGGGACCGGATCGGCCGCAAATCCATTCTGGTGATCACCCTGCTCATCATGGGTGGGGTCACCACGCTGATCGGCCTGCTGCCCACGTTCGAAACGATTGGAATCTGGGCGGCCATCATCCTGGTCGTGCTCAGGCTCGCGCAGGGGATCGCCTTTGGCGGCGAGTGGGGCGGCGCCATCCTCATGGCCTTCGAGTTCGCACCACCGAACCGCCGCGGATTCTATGCGGCCATTCCCCAGCTGGGTCCCGCCGCCGGATCGATTCTTGGCAACGCGGCCTTCCTGCTGGTCACCCTCCTGCCGGACGAGGACATGCTGGCATGGGGATGGAGGATCCCCTTCCTCTTCAGCTCGGTGCTTGTCGCCGTCGGACTGTTCATCCGCCTGCGCATTTCCGAGTCGCCCGAGTTCAAGGTCGTCAAGAAGGAAGGCCATGAGGTCAAGGTCCCGCTTCTCGAGGTGCTCAGGAAGCACTTGAAATCGGTCGTCCTGGTGGCTCTCTCGCACCTGGGCTTCGGCGCTTTCTCCATCCTGGTCATCGTCTACTTGGTGAACTTCAGCACGAAGGAAGCGGGCATCGACCCCACCATCATGCTCACGATCACCTTGGCGACCTTCATCGTCCAGATTCCGATGATCCTGCTCGCGGGCCACCTCTCCGACATCGTGAGCCGCAAGAAGATGATGGTCATTGGCTCGGCCCTGGTCATAGCTGCCGTGTTCCACCTCTTCTGGGCCGTGAGCACGCACAATCCATGGCTCATTGCCGTGAGCTACATTGTGGGTTTTGGTTGCTGCTATTCCCTGGTCTACGGTGCCCAGGCCGCACTGTTTGCGGATTCGTTCCCGGCCGAGGTCCGTTTCACCGGAATGTCCCTTGGGTACCAGATTGCCACCAGCCTGGGTTCGGGCTTGACCCCGATGGTCGCCGCCGTGCTGCTGCAGTACACGGGCAGCCCGTACGCGATCTCGATCTTTGTCGCAGCGCTTCTCTTCATCGCCATGATCTCCATGACGAGGCTGATCGCCATTGCGGACCTCAACCGCGGGAAATCCTCCGGGGCCGCCGGGACTTCGGACGCACCGTCGGAGGTCTCCGCGCACCGGTAGCCACCAGGGGGCTTTCCGCTGGTGATTGGCAGTACGAATCGACGGGATTCGTTCCGCGACGTCGACCTTGCTAGACCCGCCCCGAGGAATGTGCGCGGTGGGGGGGGGCCCCCCCCGGGCGGGGGGGGGGGGACCCCCCCCCCCCAGAAGGGGGGGGGGGGGGGGAGGGGGGGGGGGGGCGG